>VAXT01000243.1:0-982 GCA_005883245.1 Actinomycetota bacterium
GTCGTGGCTCGGATCGCGAAACCAAGCCGCAAACTCGAGCATTCCGCGCCAAGCCGAATCACCCCGATGGTATGAAAGCGACTGAAACTCGATGCGCCACGCCGAGGTGCGAGCCTCTGGTTGTCGGCTGACGCTCATCGCCCAAAGGGGATGACGCCTGCGGGCGCGACGACGTCGACTCTTCCCTCCGCATGCAGGAACCGATCAGCCCGTCCGGCGAGCAGGTCGAGCTCTCGTCGGGCGACCAGCGGGCGGTCGTCGTCGGGGTCGGCGGCGGCCTGCGCGTGTACGCGGCCGGCGATCGGCCCGTGCTCGACGGCTACAGCGTCGTCGCGATGTGCAGCTCGGGCCGCGGCCAGCTGCTCGCGCCGTGGCCGAACCGGATCGAGGACGGGCGCTACGAGTTCGACGGCAGGAGCTACCAGCTGGCGCTCGACGAGCCGGAGCGGCGGAACGCGATCCACGGGCTCGTCCGCTGGTCGCACTGGTCGGTCGTCGAGCGGGAGACGGACCGGGCGGCCCTCGAGTACCGGCTGCACCCGACCCCCGGCTACCCGTTCACGCTCGATCTCCGGGTCGAGTACTCGCTCGGCGAGGACGGCCTGAGCGTGCGCGTGCAGGCGACGAATCCGGGTGAAGAAGCGCTTCCCTACGGAGTCGGCGCGCACCCGTACCTCATGGCCGGCGACAGCCTAGTGGACGGGCTCGAGCTGCGGGTTCCCGCCGAGACGGCTCTGATCTCCGACGAGCGCTCGCTCCCGATCGGTCGGCAGCCGGTCGACGGGACCGAGCTCGACTTCCGCGCCCCGAAGCCGATTCGCTCCGTGCAGCTCGACCACTGCTTCACCGACCTCGTGCGCGACGACGACGGCCGCGCCGGGGTCGAGCTCGGAGGGCGAGCGACGCTCTGGGTCGACGAGAGCTCGACCTGCTCGCCGGACGGGCTGATCGGTTCCTGCATGCGGAGGGAAGAGTCGACGTC
>VAXT01000243.1:1040-2750 GCA_005883245.1 Actinomycetota bacterium
TGGCGGAGCTCGTCAGCGCTCGAGAGATCCCGTCGGAGCGACCGCTCGCCTGGCGACTGGCGCACGACGCCCGCGTCCGGTACGTCCTGCTGGTCGGCGCGCTCGCGGGCGCCTACTACGGCGCCGCTCAGATCGGGTACACGCTCAAGTTCACGGGCGCGGTCGCGGCGATCGTCTGGCTGCCGGTCGGCGTCGGGATCGCGTTCCTCTACCTGGGCGGGCTGAATCTCTGGCCCGGGGTCGTCCTCGGCGATCTGCTCGCGAATCAGTACAGCACACTTCCCGTGGGCTCGGCGCTCGGGCAGACGATCGGGAACACGCTCGAGGTCGTCGTCGCGGCGTACCTGATTCGCAAGCTCGTGCGGAGCGGACGACCGCTGGACAGCGTGGCCGGCGTCTGCGGGCTCCTCGTCGCGATCTTCGCGGGGACCGCGGTCAGCGCGACCGTCGGGCCGCTCTCGTTACGGCTCGGCGGTGTGTTGACGACATCGGACCTGCCGCACGTCTGGCACACCTGGTGGCTGGGCGACACCGCCGGGGCACTCGTCGTCGTGCCCCTCGCGTTGGCCTGGTGGCAGCCGCTCGACCTATCCTGGACGCGCGGGCGGATCGCCGAGGGAGCGCTGATGCTGAGCGCGGTGATCGTGCTCACCGACGTGGCGCTCGGAACCGAGCGGCCGCTCGTCTACATCGTCTTTCCCGCGCTGATCTGGGCCGCGCTGCGCTTCGGGCCGCGCGGCGGGACGCTCGCGGTCGCCGTGGCGGTCGGCTTCACGCTCTGGAAGACCGCGCATCACGCAGGGCCGTTCGTGGTCGACTCGATTCCGCGCAGCACGCTCAGCACGCAGCTGTACGTCTCCGTGGCGGCGCTGTCCACGATGTTTCTCGCGGCGGTCGTCGCAGAGCGCGAGGCGATCGCGAAGGGGCTGCTCGAATCGCGTGCTCGTCTCGTCGACGTCGCCAACGCTGAGCGCCGACGGCTCGAGAACAACCTCCACGACGGCGCTCAGCTCACGCTGACGATGCTCGCCGGCCAGCTCGCCACGGCCCGCGAGGACGCGCGGCGCCACCCGGAAGAGGGGCCGGCACTCTTCGAGGACGCGGAGAAGAACCTGCTCCTCGCGATCGACCAGCTCCGGGAGCTGGCGCACGGGATCCACCCGACGATCCTGACCGACCTCGGCCTCGCGGAGGCGATTCGCAGCCTGACCGACGGCTCGCCGGTCCCGATCCGGTTGCTCGGGCTACCCGCCCGCCGACTCGACTCGACCGCGGAGGCGACCGCGTACTACGTGGTCGCCGAGGCACTGACGAACGCCCAGCGCCACGCTCGCGCGAAGCAGATCACGATCCGCGTCGTCGAGTCGGGGCGGTTCCTGCGGATCGAGGTCGGCGACGACGGCGTCGGAGGCGCCGACGACCGGCTCGGCTCGGGCCTCCAGCGGCTGCAGGACCGGGTGGAGGCTGTAGGCGGCACGCTCCGGGTTGCAAGCACTCCCGGCCGTGGGACGCTCGTTCGCGCCGACATCCCGCTGTCCGGGCGGAAATTGACCCAGCCGGGTCAAGCCGCGCGAGCCCGCAGCTGACAGGGTGGAGCCGTGACCACGCGACGCACGAGTCCCGCCGAGCTCCGCCGCTTCCGCGTCAAGCACGCGCTGCGGTCGATCGAGGACGCGCTGAACCTCCTCGAGGACAAGCCGGCCGAGGGGA
>VAXT01000103.1 GCA_005883245.1 Actinomycetota bacterium
TCACGTAAGCCCTTGCGCGTCCTCTACTTCGGGACGTACGAGCAGAACTACCCGCGCAACGCGCAGGTGATCTCGGCGCTGCGCGGTGCCGGGGTCGAGGTCATGGAGCGGCACGAGCGCGTCTGGGAGGGACGGCGCAGCAACTGGGGTGCGCGCTGGCAGGCCGCGTTTCGGCTCTTCATCGCGGAGATGCGGCTGCGCTTCGGCTCCGCCGATGCGTTCGACGCGGTGCTCGTCGGCTATCCCGGGCACTTCGACGTGCCACGGGCGCGAAGGGTCGCGGGTCGCCGTCCGCTCGTGTTCAACCCGCTCATCTCGCTGCACGACACGCTCGTCGGGGACCGGAGCCGCTTCCGGCAAGGACTCTTCGCGGCCCGGATCCTGTGGATGGTCGACCGCCGCGCGCTGAGGCTGTCCGACCTCGTGGTTGCCGACACCGAGGCGAACGCAGACTTCCTCGCCGAGCTCGGCGACCTCCCGCGCGAGCGCGTGCGCGTCTGCCTCGTCGGCGCCGAGGACCGGATCTTCCACGCGGGCTGGCGACCCGACGAGCCGTTCCGCGTCCTCTTCGTCGGCAAGCTGATCCCGCTGCACGGCCTGCCGACGATCCTCGAAGCCGCCCGGCTCGTTCCGCAGCTCGATGTGCGCGTGATCGGCTCGGGGCAGCTCGACGGCGCCATGGAGGACCGGCCGCCGAACGTCGAGTGGCACCAGTGGGTCGACTACGACGAGCTTCCGCGCGAGTACTGGGGCGCGGGATGCGCGCTCGGAATCTTCGGGACCTCGGACAAGGCGCAGCGCGTGATCCCGAACAAGGCGTACCAGGCGCTCGCGTGTGGGGCTCCGCTGATCACAGCCGACACACCGGCCGCGCGTGAGCTGCTCCGCGACGGAGAAAGCGCCCTGCTCGTGCCTCCCGGCGACCCGGCCGCGCTGGCGAAGGCGATGCGGCGTGTGGCTGCGGATGCCGAGCTCGCGAAGAGCCTCAGCCGAGGCGGACGGGCCGTGTACGAGGAGCGGGCGAGCGAAGAGGTGCTCGGCGCGCGCTGGAAGGCGCTGCTCGAAGAGCTCGTGGTGTGAGACCGCGGCCGAAGATCTTGCTCTGGGCTGCGATCGCCGCCTACGCCGTCGGGTTCGGGGCGCTCTCGATCCTCCAGTACCGCGCGTACAACACCGGGCGCTTCGACCTCGGAAACATGGCTCAGGCGGTGTGGGCGACGGCGCACGGTCACCCGCTCGAGGTCACGAACCTCCAGGGCGACCAGGTGTCGCGGCTCGGCTCGCACGTCGATCCGATCCTCGTCGCCTTCGCCCCGATCTGGTGGATCTGGCCCAGCGCGGCGATGCTCGTCGCTACGCAGGCGGTGGCGATCGCCCTGGGGGCGCTGCCTGTCTTCTGGCTCGCCCGGAAGCACCTCGGCTCCGAACAGGCGGCGCTCGGATTCGCGCTCGCGTACCTGCTCTACCCGGCCGTGCAGTGGCTGACGCTGAACGAGTTCCACCCGGTCGCGCTCGCGTGCCCGCTGCTCCTCTTCGCGTTCTGGTACCTGGATGAGGATCGGCTCGGGGCGTTTGCGCTCTTCGCTCTGCTCGCTGCGCTGACGAAGGAGGAGATCCCGCTCGTCATCGCGGGGATGGGCGTCTGGTACGCGATCTCGCGCAGGCAGTGGAGGATCGGCGGAGCGATCGCGGCGCTCGGCTTCTGCCTGACCGCGATCTCGGTGCGAGTCGTCCTGCCGCACTTCAACGAGGGCGCGACATCGAGCTTCTACGCGCGCTACGGCACGCTCGGGCACTCGCCCGGGGGGATCCTCGAGACGCTCTTCACGGACCCGGGCAAGGTCCTGTCGACGGCGTTCGACGGGGAGGGCTTCCACTACCTGCTCGACCTGTTCGTGCCGCTTCTGCTGCTGGTCGTCGCCTCACCGGTCGTGCTCGTGGCCGCGCTTCCGGAGCTCGGGTTGAACCTCCTCTCGGCGACGGACACGCAGAGCTCGATCCACCACCACTACACGGCCGGATTGATCCCGCCGCTGATCGTCGCCACGGTGCTCGGCGCAGCGCGGCTGACGAGGTCGCGTCCCGGGCTGCGCATGCCGCTCGCCACGACTCTCGTCGCCGTGATGGTCGCCGCCAACTACCTGCTGGGGGCGGTCCCCGTGTGGCGTGGTCTGCCCGGCGGGCAGACGTACCGGGCGTATGCAGCGCACGTGGCCACGCACGACCGGATCACCGACCGTGCGCTGCGGATGATTCCCGACGGCGCCGTGGTCAGCGCGACGAACTCCCTCGGCTCGAAGCTCTCGGGACGCAGGCGCTTCCTCAGCTTCCCGTACATCCGCGACGCGCAGTGGGTCGCCGCTGACGAGACTCAGCCCGGCTATGCCGACCGCTGGGATCCGCCGGCCACCGCCGAGGCGCTCGCCCGCCTGCGCCGCAACCCGATCTGGCGGCTCGTCTTCTCCGACGACGGCGTGCTCGTCTTCAGGCGGACGACAAGGAGCAGGTAGAGCGCGAGCAGCAGCGCGTCGCGCGCAACCACGAGCCACGAGGTGCCCTCGAGCTGGAACAGATGGCTGTAGTGGAAGAACCAGACCTGCGCGAGCACGAGCGCCGCGCCCACGAGGGCAATCGCCGCCAGGCCCGTCGCCCCGGGTAGGAGCAGAACGAGCGGGATCAGCCACACGACGTACTGCGGCGAGACGAAGCGGTTGAAGACCAGGAACCCCGTCACCGCCGCACACGTCGCCAGCACGAGGCTTCCGGCAGTACGAGAGCCGCGCCAATAGAGCCACCAGACCGCGGCCACGGCCACCGCCTGGAGGAGCGACGTGAGCGTGGCGAAGGCGTTCGGCAGCGAGCCGGAGAGGTCTCTCGTCGCCGCCCCGGTCGCTCCGTGGACGACGGTCGCGTCGTAGAGACCCAGCCGGTCCGCGGCGAGCAGGACGCCCGCGCCGAGGCTCTCGATCTGGAGGCCACGCGCCGACTGCGAGTGAAAGCTGTCCCAGAGCCCGCCTGGTGAGAGAATCGCGAACGGCAGCACGATGAGCACGGCGACAGCCGCGAAGACGGCGAGCGCACGCAGGGTGCGGCTACGTCCCGCGACCGACCACACGTAGATCGCCGCGAGGGGAACGATCGCGAGCGGATACAGCTTCGCCGTCACCGCGAGCCCGAGCAGCCCGAATCCGAGCAGCTCCCGGCGGCGCAGGATCGCCGCCAGCGCTCCGACCGTGAGCGCCGCCGGAAAGAGGTCGTACGTGTTGAGCGAGATCGGCCCGACCGCGACGGGAGAGAGCGCGAAGAGCACAGCCGCCCCGTACAGGCGCTGCCTGGACGCGCCCAGCGTCACGAGCACGAGCGCGACGGCGAAGAGCGCACCGATCCCACACAGGGCCATGAGCGCCTTGAAGACCGCGTTGTACGCGCCGGCCGGCAGCACCGCGGGGGGAAGGAAGACCGCGAACGCGCCCGGCGGGTACTCGACGAAGAGGTCCCGGTACGGAACGTCCCCGCGGAGAAAGCCGTCCGCGTAGAGGCCGTAGATGTGGACGTCGCGGTAGCGTTCGGCGCGGAAGAGCCCGCCGTCCGGGACCGCACACGCGAGCAAGAAGAGAGGCGTGGCGAACGCGGTGACGCGCGCGGCCAGCCTCGTACCGGGGTCGGTGGCTATGGCTGCGGTGGCGGCGGTGACTGCGCCGGAGGCGGCTCGGCGGGAGGCGGCGTGACCGGCCGGCTGAGGGGCCGGCGGTACGTAGTAGTACGAGCTCGGCGGCGGCGGGCCTCCGTAGCTGCCCGGGCTGAACGAGTGCCAGATCGGCTCGGAGTGGGACTCGGGGAAGTCGCGCACCGGAGTCGGCCCGATCGCCTCCTCCATGAACAGCTTCCAGATCGTGGCCGGGAAGGTGCCGCCGGCGACGGCGATCCCGTGCACGCTCTCCATCGGGATCTCGGCCTGCGGATAGCCGACCCAGACCGCAGCCGTCAACGTCGGTGTGATCCCGTCGAACCAAGCGTCCGCATGGTTCTCCGTGGTGCCCGTCTTGCCACCGGCCGGCCGGCCGATGTTCGCGCCGACTCCCGTCCCGGCCTGGATGTTCTCCTCGAGGATGCGCGTCACCTCGGCCGCGACCCAGTCCGCGATCACGCGGTGACGTTTCGGCCGCCCCCAGTTCCGGTCCTCGCCGCCGCCCGCGAAGACGACCTTGGTGATCGCCATCGGCTCGGAGTAGATGCCACCCGCGGCGATCGTGGCGTACGCCGAGGCCATGTCGAGCGGCGACACGCCGATCGACCCCAGCCCGAGCGACGGCACGTAGGCACCTTCGCGCGTCTTCAGCGACGAGCGGATCCCGAGGCGGTTCGCCATCGCCGCCACCTTCTCCGCTCCGAGATCGAGCGTCAGGCGTGCGTAGACCGTGTTGTCCGAGAGCAGCGTCGCATGCGTGATCGAAGTCGAGCCGACATACGTGTGCGAGTAGGTCTGGACGTCCCAGGCTTCCGAGTATGGGTTCGGCTGGTAGTGGAGCGGCGCCGAAAGGTAGTACGTCGTGTCGGGATTGATGCCCTGCGAGACGGCCTGGGTCAGGACGAAGGCTTTGAATGTCGAGCCGGCCTGGCGTCGTGCCTGGGCAGCAAGGTTGAACTGGTTTCCGGCGCGTCCCGGCGTGACCGCCGTCATCGTCTTGATCGCCCCCGTGCGCGGATCGATGGCCACGAGCGCCGACGCGGGGTCGTTGTCGTAGTAGAGCGTGTCCTTGATCGCCTTCGTCGCCGCACGCTGCATGCGCGGGTCGATCGTCGTGTACACCTTGAGCCCGCCCGAGCGCACCGTCGCTGCGCCGTAGCGTTTGATCAGCTCGTCGCGCACGTAGCTGAAGAAGTACGGCTCCCGGATGCGCGAGTAGATCCGCCCGGGCCGCAGGTGGAGGTCTGTGACCTTGCTCCCCTCCTGGTAGTTGGCGTAGCTGATGTCACCGTTCGCGTACAGCGCCTTCAGCACGTCGTTGCGCCGCTCGATCGCGCGCTCCGGATTCTTGAACGGGTCGTAGATCGACGGTGCCTGCGGCAGCCCCGCGAGGAGAGCCGACTGGAGCAGCGAGAGCTTGCTCGCGCGGCGCGAGAAGTACGTCTGCGCGGCCGCCTCGACGCCGTACGCATGGTTGCCGTAGTAGACGGTGTTCATGTAGTTGGCGAGGATCCAGTTCTTCCCGTGCTTGTCGCTGAGCTTGATGGCGAGACACGCCTCGACCAGCTTTCGGTGCAGGCTTCGCTCCTGGTGCCGGATGTAGAGGTTCCGGACGAGCTGCTGCGTGATCGTGGAGCCGCCCTCGACCGTGCGGCCGGCCCGGACGTCGTTGTAGGCCGCTCGAGCGATGCCCTGGAAGTCGATGCCGCCGTGCTCGTAGAAGCGGCGGTCCTCGATCGCGACCGTCGCCTTGCCCATCCAGGGGCTCATCTCGTTCAGGCTCACCGGCTGGCGGTTCTTCTCGGCGGGAATCGAGCCGAGCGAGGAGCCGTCCGCAGCGTAGATGAACGAGTTGGAGCCGATCGTCGCCGGCCGGAGGTCCTGCAGGTTGCAGTCGGCCTGGATCGAACGCGCGCTGCTGAAGCCGACGGTGCCGGCGGCTGCGAGGAGCCCGAGGAGCAGGAACAGCAGGACGGCGACCTTGCGGCGGCGCTTGTTCCGTCGTGCGCTACGGCGCTGACGGCGGTGGTTCGGCACGTACGGACGCGCGCGGCCGCGTCGACCGTTTCCGGACGGCGAGCTCACAGCACGCTCTGTTCCCGCAACCGGCGTGCGACACGCCTGCGCAGGTCGCTCTCCACGGCGTCGAGCTCGGCGGCGTCAGGCGCCCACGAGCGAACCGTGACCGTCGCGGTCCCGTTGAGGCCCGTGACGAGCACGGCAGCGCGGGGATCGCCGGCTGTCTCGGTCTTCAGCAGGTCGACCACCGCATCGAGATCCTTGTCGAGCGGTACCTGAACCGACACCTGAGCGAGCTTCTCCCGACTGACGATGGTGGAGTTCAGAATCGTATCCGAGGCCAGCTTCTCGTTCGGGATCACGAGGCGCCGGTTGTCGGGGGTCTTGATGAACGTGTACGTGAGCCCGATCTCCTCGACGACCCCTTCGACGCCGTCGACCGTGACGGTGTCCCCGAGCCGCAGGGGCTGTGTGAACGCGATCACGACACCGGCGACGAAGTTCGCGAGTGGGCGCTGAGCGGCGAGGCCGACGACGAGGCCGACGACCGCAGACGAGGCGAGCAGGCCCGCGGCGATTGCCCGCACCTGCGGCACGACGAGCAGTCCGGAGAGGATGCCGAGGACGATGATGGCCGTCATCAGGCTGCGGCGGAGGACTCCGTAGCGAGTCGCCGCGGCGGCCGGCAGCGTGTGTTTCGACATGCGCCAGTCGACGATCTTCGCGAGGACGACCGCTGCCACGATGATCGCGACGACGAGCAGCCAGCGTGCCCAGATTTCCATGGGCGCTCTATTCGACGGCGAGACGGGCGATCCTCAGCCGGTGCTTGCGTCGGATTTGGCGCCGACTCGGCACAACGCGGCCACGATTCCGGCGGTACGCTCACAGCGGGCGGCGGGTGGATCCGGTCCCACCCGGGTGGGGAGTTCGCGGGTGCTGCCCGCTAGAGCGGCTTGCGGCCCGAAAAGCCTTCTTCCAGGCCGTGCCAGAAGCCGATCTCGTCCTCGCCCAGACGCCAGCAGAGCAGGATCTCCTCGCCGTCGCGGGTCGCCGGGAAGTCCACGAGCCCGGCATCGAGGTCCTTGACCAGCGCACCGGTCTCGTGGATGCGCGCCACGCAGCGGGCGATGCCCGTGACCTCCTCGTCGAGCCGCCCCTGCACGTCCTCGAGCTCGTGCGGCTCGACGTTGCCTCCGTTCCCGGCGATCCGGGTCGTGATCGCCGCCTGCCGCTCCTGGAGCTCCACCAGGGCGCGGCGGTGCCCGACCAGCTCCTCGGTCAGAGGACGCACCTCGCCGAGCGCCTCGTTCGCCTCCTCGGTAGTGAAGTGCCGCTGCTCCACGCCCGTATGATCCGGCCGTTGTGAGCGCGGGTCAACGGCTTCGGGAGCCACGCGCCGAGGCTGGCGATCTGCCCGCCGGGCACGCCCTGGCAATCGGTCGCCTGACCGGCTCTTCATGAACTGGCGCCTCGCCGGCTGGACGACGCTGATCGTGCTCATGTCCACGGTGGCGTACGCGTCGCAGCTCAGCAGCAGCTCGCCGCCGAACGACGTCGCGTATCGGTGGAGCACGAGCATCCTGGGGCTGATCCAGTACGCCCTGATCCTGGGCATCCTCTTCCTGATCACGCTCGGGCTCGACCGACGCAGCTTTCTCGCGTTCCGCCGGCCGACGACGTCGTGGAAGAGAGCGGCCGGAATTGCAGCGCTCGTCCTGCTCGCAGTGCTCGTCGTCGGCGGGATCGTCGACCAGTTCGGGAACCCGGAACGAGAACAGGGGCTGATCCCGCAGCACTGGGACTCCAGCAAGATCGCGCCCTTCGTCGGATTCACGTTCATCGTCGTCGTGGTCGCGCCGATCGTCGAGGAGCTGCAGTTCCGAGGGGTCGGCTACGGCCTACTCGAGCGCTTCGGCCGTACCGCCGCGATCCTGCTCGTCGGGCTTGCGTTCGCGCTCGTCCACGGACTGATCGCGGGCTTTCCCGTGATCGCGGTGTTCGGCTGCGGGCTCGCCTACCTCCGCTCGCGGACGGACAGCATCTACCCGTGCATGCTGCTACACGCGTCCTTCAACGCCTTCGGGCTGATAGTCGGGATCGCGGGGTAGCCTTCCGGCAATGCGGCGCCTCGCCCCTGCTCTCGTCGTCTTCTTCGTCTGGGCGGCGCCGGCGCATGCGAAGCCGATCGTCAACGTCCAGGCGAGCTCGACGCTGGGAGCCGCGCCGCTGACGGTGACTCTGACTGCGAGCGGCGACGCCGTCTCCTACCACTGGGACCTCGGCGACCGCGCGGTCGCGGACGGACCCGTCGTCCAGCACCAGTACGGGCCGGGCCGGTTCACCGCGACCGTGACCGCGACCGCCGCCGACGGCTCGACCGCTCAGGCCAGCGTGGTCATCACCTCCGTGCAGCTCACGCTCTCCGGCCCGAAGATCGGCACCTACGGCCGCCGCGCAAGGTTCCACGGCCGCATGGCCCCGGCCCTGAAAGGCGCCCCGATCACGCTCTACTCCGGCGAGACACCCCTCCGCGTCGCGAAGCTGGACAAGAAGGGGCGCTTCTCCGCACGCGTCCGCCAGACCACTCCGGCCACGTATTCGGCCCGGTACGAGACGGTGCCCTCGAACCCGGTCGCGCTCGCCGTAAGACCCGGCCTGGACGTCGCTCTGCCGCGCTCCGGGATGATCGGACGAGCGCTCGTCGTACGCGCGGTCCTTCGCCCCAGGAGCTCGGGCACGATCCACGTCCGCGTGTGGAGGGGCAGCCGCGAGCTGGCCGCGAAGGACTTCGGCGGCCGCGCGGTCGTCCATCTGAGCACGAGACGGGTTGCGAGCTATGTCGTTCGCATCGAGGTGACACCGACCGGCGCCTTCGCCGCTCGCCGGAAGACGCTGCGGACCAACGTCTACCTGCCGTACCTCGCGCCAGGCGCGCGCGGCCCGAGCGTCCGCATCCTCGAGCGCCGCCTCGCGCAGCTCCACTATCTGCTGCAAGGCGTCGACAGCTTCTACTCGTACGACACCTTGGACGCGGTGATCGCTTTCCAGAAGGTGAACGGCCTTGCGCGAACCGGCCGCGTCACGCCGGCGGTCTGGCGCCGACTCCAGGTCGTGCACACCCCGCAGCCGCGATACCGCTTCGGTCACCACATCGAGATCGACAAGACGAGACAGGTGCTGTTCGAAGTCGACCACGGCCGCGTCGTCCGGGTCGTGCACGTCTCGACCGGCGCGACGGGAAACACCCCGGTCGGACGCTGGCACATCTACAGCAAGGTCCCGGGCACGCTCCCGACGGGCATGTTCGACTCGAACTTCTTCCTGCGCGGGTTTGCGATCCACGGCTACCCGTCCGTGCCCACGTACCCCGCCTCCCACGGCTGCGTGCGCACACCGCTCTGGGCGGCCCCGATCCTCTTCGGGTCGAGCTACTACGGCGAGACGATTTACATCTACTACTAGCGTCGCGGCCCTCTTGGTCGGCGGCCTGATCGCCGTAGCGATCCTGCTCGTCGTCGCCGTCCCGGACGGGAAGCGTCACCCGGTCGCCTGGCGCGACCTCACCGGCAAGGTGGGGCCCGTGCTGACCTCGGACTTGACGCGGCGCCTCTTCCGGACTCGCAGGCAGTTCCAGGAGTTCTTCGGAACGGACCGCGAGTCGCCGGTCGACTTTTCGACCCGGCAGCTCCTTCTGGTCGCGCCCGGCCCGCGCTCGAGCACCGGCTACGCGGTTCAGGTTCTGAGCGTGACCGAGAACGACGACGGGATCATGGTCAAGGTGCGGGAGAAGACCCCGGCGCTGACCGACCACGTGGAAGCCGGCGTGACCTACCCATACCGGCTGCTCAGCCTGCCCGCGGGCAAGGCCGTTTACGTCGACTGGGTCGGTCGCTAAGGCGCCGCTTGCCCTAGCTCTCTTCTTCGCCGACCGCGAACTGGTCGGGCGAGACGTTGTCGAGGAACTTCTTGAACTCGTCCACGATCTCGTCCTCGTTCACTTCCTCGCCCTCGAACTCGATCGCCGACTCCTCGATCACGTCCTCGGCGGCGAAGATCGGCGCGTCGGCCCGCACGGCGAGCGCGATCGCGTCGGAGGGACGGGAGTCGATCTCGATCTCGGACCCGTCCTGCTGCACCGTGATGCTCGCGTAGAAGGTGTTCTCCTTCAGCTCGGTCACGGTGATCCGGACGACCTGGGCGTCGAGCTGGCCGAGCATCTCGGTGACGAGGTCGTGCGTCATCGGGCGCGGCGTCGAGGCGCCCTGGAGCTTCATCAGGATCGCCGCCGCCTCAGGATGGCCGATCCAGATCGGCAGGAATTTGTTCCCGTCGGCGGTCTTCAACAAGACGATCGGCTGCTTGCCGACCAGGTCGAAGCTGACGCCGTAGATGACCATTTCCTGCATAGCAGGTGCCTCGTTCGCATCTTAGCCCAGGCCTCCCGGCCCAAACCCGAGCCGGTCCGGGAGCGCAAACCGGTGGCTACAATCCGCCCGCTCGGGCGATTAGCTCAGTTGGTTAGAGCGCCGCTCTGATAAGGCGGAGGTCCGTGGTTCGAATCCACGATCGCCCATGCCGAAGGCATTGTCC
>VAXT01000104.1 GCA_005883245.1 Actinomycetota bacterium
CCGGCGAGGTCGAGGTCGGGCTGGATTGAGACGGCGGCGATCGGCGTCCGCACCCGGCGGTTCCGCCTGCCGGCGCAGACGGCGTCGTACGGGAGCGTCGTCGTTCCGTCCCTCAGCTCGCCGCGGACGATCTGGCTGTACCAGACGTCCATTGCGCCGGCGGCGAACGTGAACGTCTGGCCGAGCGGGCTGAGCGCGCCGAACGTGACCGGCTTGGCCAGATAGAGGCTGCCGAAGAAGCCTGAGTTGACGACGATGGCGTTGTCGTAGGTGTAGTGGCCACGGAGGTAGCCGGTGTTACATGGATCCGGGACGTACTTCTCGCCTGTCGCCGTGCCTGCACCGAGGGTGAGCCCTCGCCACGCCGGCGACCACGGCGCGGGGCTCGTCGTCGTGCTCAGGTCGAGCACGTAGCCCGTGCCCTCGATGACCAGGCCGGTGTCTCCGAGGAGCCAGGGTCCGTGGGCCCGGTCTGGCGCGTCGACGTAGTAGTCGCAGGTGGGAGACAGCGCGATCTGCCCGAGGTCGATCGTGGCCGGCCCGCACGAGTCGGCATCCGTGATTCCACCGGGCAGCCTCACCGTCGCGGTCGCAGTCGACCGGTGGGGCGTCAGCTCGAGCGAGGAGATGACGAGCACGAACCCGTCGATGACGATCTCGATCGGGCCGCGGTACGGGCCGGCGACTGTGTATTTGACCGAACCGTCGACGACCCGTGCGTCGGCGAGGCTGACGGTGAGCTTGCTGAACTCGACGGCGTAACCGCCGGCGCGCGGGTCGGAGTCGAGCCAGTCGCGCACACCGCGGCCAAGCGACACGATCTCCTGGAGATCGGCCCGGTCGACGGCGAACGGGAGTGGGACGGTGTCGCCGAGCGCGACGCCGGGCCGTAGTCGCTGTGCGTCGGGGAGGCTGATCTCCGTCTGAGGATGGAGAACCTCGGTGACGACCTCCAGGCTGTGTGTGAGGGCTCGTGCCTCGGGATGGAGGTGGATGCCCGGGTGGATGGGCGGCTGGGCGCACGGCAGGTGCAGCCAGGCCTTGCCGGCGACCCCGCGAAGCAGCCCGGTCTCGCGGTCCAGCCGGCCACGCGTGAGCTCCGCAACCTCAAGCTCGAAGTCGCCGACACGCCAGGCACGCGGAATCTCGTGTCCGTCGAACAACATGGCTGACCCACCTTCAACCATCGACTCGGTGTCCAGTATCTACGAGATCGCGTTGCCCGTCTTGAGGTCGAAGAAGTACAGCCGGTCGACATCGATGCCGATCGCGACCGGCTCGCCGCCGTTGCCGCGGTGCGTCCCGGTGAACCGTGCCCGGACCGCGTGCGGAGATCGGCTGCCGCCGCTTCCAGCTCCTCCACGGCGCTCTCGTCGGCTTCCTTCGCGACCTCGAAGCACCTGATCGGAGAGCACCGGCGCGACGCAAATCCGTGTATTCAAGCTCTGGGCGACCTGCTCCTACCGACCCTCATTACTCCCTGCTTGCCATGCAGAAGGTCGTGGGTTCGAGTCCATCATCCGCTTGAAGAAAACCTTGTAAATACGGTGTTCTCATGGGTCAAGAAGGCCCGCCGGAGCGGGCCTTCTCATTCAGCCAGATCGTTTGGGCTAGTGGCCCAGCTAACTACCTGAGTCGGCTCTCCTAATTGGGAACGACGTCTCCTGGCCCAGCTTGCAGGATGGTCCCGTTCCGAGTGTTACTGAACAGCAACGTGGGCTGGCCGGAGATAGTCGTGAAGAGCAGGCCACGCGCATTGAACGCACCGGAAATCGTCCCAACGACGACACCGTCGCGATTGACGACATCGATGGCCCCTCGGTTGAGGGTGACAAACAGATCTCCACCGTACTTCTTCCACTCCTTCGGGGCGAATGCAATCTGCCGCAGGCTGTTTTGGCCCGCGTTCGCGTCGAGCGGAATGGTCGTGAACAGCCTGATGTTCCCGACCGTATCGACGGTATAGATCCCGGCACCATTTGCATCCGAAACGAAGAGCGACGGTCCGCCTACCTCCCCGAAGCTCGCCTTGGCAAGAGCAGCGCCGAATGGAATGACGCGCGGAAACGCCGAGAAGGTCGCGAGTGTGCCGACCCCTCCACTGGGCGTGAAGTAGTCAACAGATCCCGGAATCGAAGGTACCGCGTCGATACCTCCCTGGTTCGTGACGAGGACGTCTCCGCTTCGCGACCCGAAGCTGGGTGTGAGCACGGCTTCAGTCCATACTCCCTGTGTTTGCGCGGAGTGGTACGGCGTCAAGACGCCAGTGGTCGTGTCCATCGTGTACGCAACAGCGGCGCCCCCCGGTGCAGCGTCAGCCCCGACGGCGAGGAACTTGCCGCCCACGCCGGTGAACGTCGAGGGCAAGATCAGGCCGCCGCGCCAGGTGACCGTGGACAGGTTCGCGACCTGCGAGGCGCTTCCTCCGGCCGTAGGCACCTTCCAGATCGGACCGTCCGCGTCGGTGACGAAGAGGCCGGATGCTGTCGGGGTGATGCTCTCCGGCGTGCTCATACCGGCGGCGAACACGGTGATGGCCGCGGAGGCGGCTGTGACGAGGAGCGCCGAAGCGAGCACCCCGAGAACCAGCAACTTCGAAAGTCGAAGTCTCATCTCTCTCCCATCTGAGGAGTACTTATGCGCGCTCAAGGACGGAGGGGAAAGACGAGAACAAGAATGCGTAGTCCCAACTCAGCAAGCCCCGTGCCGCAGCTCGGACAGCGCGTAGGGCACCGAGCTCCGCAGGAGGCTACAGCACACCGATCAACCCCGCACGTTGAGCTTCACATCAAGCCCTCTAGATGTGGCGGCTGTCGCAACGGCTGCAATGGCTGCAATGGCTGCACTCGGCGTTCGCTCGGCTTCGCTGGCGTTCGCTCGCCGGACCAAAAGCCGCAGCAAACCGGAGAAGGGCGAGGTGACGGAGGGCTATTCCGGATAGACCGGTCCCTCGACCGGGCGCGCTGACGGCGCGAGGCGGCTTAAGATCGCCTCTTCCCGTGACCAGGGTGAAGGCCACCGTCCTCAGCGACGCGAGCGCGCGGTCGTTGGTGCAGGCCCTCGTGTCCGCGTTTGCGCAGGCGAGCGGGATTCCAGCAGACGACGCGCGACGGCTGGAGGCGGTCGTCGACGGCTTCGTCGGCTTCACGCTCGAGCACGCCTATCCGGACGACGACCTGGGAGAGATCGAGGTGAAGCTGGAGGCGGATGCCGACCTCGTCCACGTCACCGTCCACGACTGGGGGCTCCCGTTGCGGAGCGCGGGCGGCGTCTTCGGGCCACTCCCGGAGCCGCTGGCCGCGATCGAGCTGGACGCGCAGGGCGTGCAGCTCCTGAACCTCGCGTCCGGCGGAAAGCGTCTGGTGGCGGACGTTCCCGCGCGCTCGACCGGGGACGACCACGCGCGGCGTCACCACCTCGAGGAGGCCGCGCCACTCGCGGGCTCGGATCTGCCCGAAGCGATCGAGATCAGAGGCGCGAGCGCCGACGACGCTGAGGCAATCGCGCAGCTCCTCTACGAGAACTACCACCTGAGCTACGTGCACGCGGACTTCTATCTGCCGCGGTTCTTGATCGCGGCGCTCGCGACCGGCGAGCTCCTGTCCGCAGTTGCGGTCCACGACGGACGGGTGGTCGGGCACCACGCTCTGATGCCGCGTCCAGGTGTTCCCTCCGCCGAGACGGGCGCCGCAGTCGTCCACTCCGCCTATCGCGGCCTGGGGCTCTTCGGCCTGCTGTTCGAGCACACGCTGGGCGCGGCGGTCGGGCAGGGCCTTGCCTCCGTCTTCGGGGATGCGGTCACAATCCATCCCTTCAGCCAGCGTGCGGAGGCCTCGCACGGCTATCACGAGACGGCGCTTCAGCTCGGCATGGTCCCCGCACAGACGACGATGCGTGGGTTCGGCAGCGGCGGGCCGCGGCGGCGAACGGCGACCCTGCGCTCGTACCGTCCCCTTGACAGGCGCCCACGCCGCGCGGCCCTGCCTGGCGCGTATCGCGAGCTGCTCGAACGCATCTACGCGAACGTCGGGTTGACGATCGAGCCCGGCGCCGAGCGGGCTCCGGTCGAGGGCGATGCGGTGGCGGCCGACCTCGACAAGCCGCGCGCCCTCGGATTCCTGCGGCTGCGGCGCTGGGACGAGGCTAGTGCCGCCGCGTTGAGGCAAGAGGTGCGTCATTTGCTCTCGCGGCACGCCGACGTCGTCTACGCCGACGTCGACCTGGCGGCCGTGCAGGACGTCGACGAGGCCACGGCGGCGTTGAACGAACTCGGCTTCTTCGTGTCGGGGCTGATCCTGCACGGCCCGGAAGGCCACGACCACCTGCGGCTGCAGCTCCTCGATTCCACGGAGATCGAGCTCGAGGACATCGTCTGCGACTCGTCGTTCGCCCAGGCGCTACGGCAAGACGTCCTGGAGGACAAGAGCCGCGTCAACGCATAGCTTCGTCGTCGTTACGGAAAGAGGTTGCGGTCCGGAGGCATCACGATCTCTTGCGCTCGGCTGTCGCCGGGCACATCGATCCCTCGCACGATCGCGACCGGGGTGCGGTCGAGCTTGCCCATGACGAGCTCGGCGGCGCCGGCGATCTCGTCGGCGATCGCGATCACGGTCGACTTCAGCTCGTAGCCGGTCGGGTCGCGCTCGCCCTTCAGGTCGCGCAGCACCTCGACGCCCGCGGCTCCGATCGCCACGTCCGTCGTCCCTTGGCGCCATGGGCGGCCGAACGAGTCGCTGACGACGACTCCCACCTCACGGCCCGTCAGCTCGCGCAGACGCTCGCGGAGGCGGTCAGCGGATCCGTCCGGATCGAGCGGGAGCAGAACGAGCGTGCCCGGCTCCGGCGCGTTCGACGCATCGACGCCCGCCGAGGCGCAGACGAAGCCATGGGGCGTCTCGGCGATGACCAGAGAGCCCCGGGTGCGGACGATGTGCTTCGCCTCCTGAAGGACCACCTCGATTCGGCTCGCGTCGCCCTCTCCGGCGAGCTCGCGCGCGCGGGCCGAGGGCTCGACCTCGTCCAGCCTTACGATACGGCCTTCGACCTTCGAGACGGCCTTCTGCGCGACGACGAGCACGTCACGGTCCTGCAGCTCGGCTCGTTCGGCGACGAGACGGGCAAGGTCGTCACCCTCACGGAGCTCGGGCAGCCCGCGCACGGCGGAGATCATCAGCTCGGTCACAGCCCGACAATCTGCAGGCCGGCGCGACCGCGGTAGCGGCGGTTGAGGTTGACGATCACGGCGGTCATGCCCTCGAGCGCGCGGGCGCTCGCGAGGGAACCTGCATCGAGCGCGCGGCCGGTAACGAGCGTTGCGGCGAGCTCGAGCGCGGCCGCCTTGGCCGTCTCGTCGTCGCCGCAGACGAGCGCGTCGCCTTCCGCCTTGCCGCCCGCGAGCGTGGACGCCGCCAGGGAGTGGAGCCCCGCCAGGACGGGGCCGCGAAGCACCTGCTGCGTCCGTTCGGCCAGGGACAGCGGATCGCCGGCCGGGAGCGCGGAGCGCTGCTCGAAGCGGAGCTCGCTGGCGACGCTGAGGACGGGCGTCTCGCCGATCGCGTCGGCGAGCTGGGCGGCCGTCGAGGGCGCGGCCGCTGCCTCGACGGAGAGAACGACGAGATCGACGCCTGCGACGGCATCGGCGTTCACGAGCCCGCGGGCGCCGACCTCGGCGGCGGTGGCCGCCGCGCGGCCTGGGTCGCGCGAGCCGATGGTCACGTCCAGGCCCGCGTCGACGAGCCTTCGCGCTAGCGCCGAGCCGAAGGCGCCCGTGCCGCCGAGCACCGCGACCTTCATGCGATGACCCCTCCGAGCGCGGCCTCGGCCAGCCGCTTCCGCGCCTCCGGATCCGTCATCAGCGTTCGCGTGACGATCGGTCGCACCTCGCCCAGGCCTTCGAGATCGTCTGCGTCCGCCTCGTCCACGACCAACGCGTCGATCAGGCCCGCGTACCGGCCGGCCACCTGGGCGGGCGAGGTGCCTCCGGCCAGGCGCGCCAGCATCCGGTCGGCGGGCCCCCGGACGGCCCGTCCGCCGATGAGCGGGCTGACGGCCACGGCCGGCACGCGTCGCTCTGCGAGCGCTTCGCGGATCCCGGCCACGGCCAGGATGGGCGCGATCGAGACGAATGGGTTGCTCGGCGCGACGAGGATCAGCTCCGCCGCTGCGAGCGCGTCGAGGACTCCCGGTGCAGGCTGCGCGTCCGCCTCGCCTTCGAAGCGGACCGCGTCGACCTCGTCTCGGTGCCCCCGCGCCACGAACCACTCCTGGAACGGAAAGTCGCCGGCCGGAGTCTCGATCCACGTGCGCAGCCGATCGTCGGTCGCCGGCAGCACCCGCGTCTCGATCCTCAGAGCGCGAGCGAGCCGAAGCGTGACGCTCGAGAGGGGCTCGCCGGAGCGCAGGGCCTGCGTGCGAACGAGGTGCAGGCCGAGATCGAGGTCGCCGAGCTGGAACCACGTCTCGCCGCCGAGCTCGCCGACGATCTCGAGCGTACGCCACGTCTCGTTCGCCCGGCCCCAGCCGCGCTCCTCGTCGTTCAGCCCCGCGAGCGCGTACAGGATCGAGTCGAGATCGGGCGAGACGTTCAGCCCGAGGATCTCGACGTCATCGCCGACGTTCCCGACCACGGTGACGTCCTCTACGACATCC
>VAXT01000105.1 GCA_005883245.1 Actinomycetota bacterium
GCGCAGGTGGCCACCGATCCCCCGATCGGGTGTTCCTGAGATGCTTCGCGCATGACTCTGCTCTGGTTCCTGATCTGGGTTGTGAGCAACCTGATCGGCGACAAGGAGCCGCTCACGTTCGACCCCGTGAACTGGTGGGCTGGGTTGCTCCTCCTCGCGATCGCGCTCGATCTGAACAAGTCGTACGTGATCAAGCGCTGACGAGGGACTGTCCCTTATGAGGGCTGTCCCTCTTTAGAACTCGTAGCGCTCTTCCTTCCAGTAGTCGGCGTCGTTGTGGTAGCCGTAGCGCTCCCAGAAGCCGGGCTGGTCTGACGGCACGAGCTCGAGGCCGCGCAGCCATTTCGCGCTCTTCCAGAAGTACCGGCTCGGGATCACGAGCCTGAGCGGCCAACCGTGCTCCGGGGTGAGCGGCTCGCCGTCGGCCTCGTATGCGATCAGGGACTGCTCGTCCTCGAGGGCCGCGATCGGAACGTTCGCTGTGAATCCCTGCTCCGCGTGCGCGACCACGAACCGGCCGCTCGGCTTCGGCTTCACGAGCTCGGCGAGCGTCGCCCAGCTGACGCCGCGGAAGCCCGTGTCGAACCGGCTCCAGCGCGTCACGCAGTGGATGTCGATCGTCACCTCGGACGCAGGCAGCGCCTTGAGCTCGTCCCAACCGAGCGTGACCGGATTCTCGACCTCTCCGACGACCTTGAAGTCCCAGGTCGCGAGGTCCGTCTCGGGCACGTTCCCCGCGTGGAGGACGGGCCACTTCTCGGTCAGGTACTGGCCGGGTGGAAGGCGCGCAGGGTCGAAGCCTGCGTCGGCGACCTTCTGCTCTGCCTTCGACCGGAACACGATTCCTACACTAGTGACCATGGCAACGGTGACGCGCAGAGTTGCGGCCCGCCCACGTGACTACGTCCGGGTCGCGGGCCCAGAAGCGGAGGACTTCCTCCAGCGCATGCTCTCGAACGACGTCGCCGAGGCGCCCTGCGGCGCCCTGCTACTCACGCCGAAGGCGCGCCTGATCGCGCCGCTCGTCGTCGTGCGCCGCTCCGTCGACGACTTCCTGCTTTTGACCGAGCCGGGGCTCGGCGAGACGGTCGCCGCGACCCTGCTCCGCGCGAGGTTCGCCGCCAAGGTGGAGATCGAGCCGGAGGAGCACACGTCGGTCATCGTCTTCGGCGGAGACGGGGGCATCCCGAACGACGAGCTCGGCGAGCCGGGCTCAGAGCTCCTCGATGCCGGCGTCGCCCCGACTCTCTCGGCCGATGAGGTCGAGCGCATCCGGATCGAGTCCGCCAGCCCGGCCTGGGGCAAGGAGCTGGACGAGACGATCCTCCCCGCCGAGGCGGGCCTGGACAAAACGCACGTCTCGTTCACGAAGGGCTGCTATCCGGGCCAGGAGCCGATCGCCCGCCTGCACTACCGCGGGAAGGTGAACCGAAGTCTGCGCGTGCTCGACGTCGAACGCGCCGAGCCCGGCGACGAAGTTCGCCACGGGGAGAAGGTCGTCGGCCGGGTCACGAGCGCGATCGCGGACCGGGCGCTGGGCTACGTCCGCGTCGAGGTTCCCGACGACGCCGAGCTCGCGGTCGGGGCAGGCGGGAAAACCGCTCGGACGCTTCCCGCGTAAGAACCCCCGATGAAGCGAATCCAGGGAGTGGTCGTGATCGCCGCGCTGTTCCTCGTCTTTGCGGCCGCGGGGTGCGGAGGAAGTAGCAAGAGCAGCAGCGAGAGCGAGGAAACGACCTCGACGACGATCATGGGGTCACAGGTCGAGAGCCACGGGACGAAGGACGTCACGACCGCCTCCGGCAAGGTCGAGATCGAGCTCTACGACAACTACTTCGAGCCGACGATCCTGAAGGGCAAGCCGGGCCAGATGGTCGAGCTGGAGCTCAAGAACGAGGGCAAGGCGGCGCACACCTTCACGCTCGCGGAGCAGCGCGTCGATGAAGAGATCCAGCCCGGAGACGAGACCGAGGCCAAGATCAAGTTCCCGGCGAGCGGCGAGCTGAAGTTCGTCTGCAAGTTCCACCAGGGCCAGGGCATGATCGGTGCGCTACAGAGCTCCGCAGCCGCCTCGTCCTCCGGCTCGACGACCACGTCGAAGTACTGATCCAGAAGGCCGATCGTCGGCCGCTAGACTGATTCCTCTCGCGCCCGTAGCTCAGGGGATAGAGCGCTGCCCTGCGGAGGCAGAGGTCGCATGTTCGAATCATGCCGGGCGCATTCCGCGTTGCGCGCCTTCGGCGCGCTCGCTTCACGGGGGAAACCCGGTTTCCCCCGTGTGCCCCCTCGCTGGGGTCCACAAGGGAAACGGCGCCGGCAAAGCCGGCGCCTCCTGGGCTTCGGGCGGGGTTAACCGGGCCAGCGGTGGACGGGTACCGACGGGAGCTCGCCGACCTCGTCTTTCGTGAGAGTCAGCGTGACGGCGTCGGTGTGGACGCTCGCTACCGCGTTGATCGGGATCGTCACTTCTCGACGGCCCCAGAGGTGGCCTCGCTCGAGCACGAAGTGGGTAATGGCGTCTTCGTCGTCGACGAGGAACCCGTCCACCTTGCCGAGCCCATGGCCATCCGCTGAGGTGACCTCGCTCGCCCGCCGAATCTCGACCTCGCCCTTGGGGATCCGGTCGTAGGTCACAGACACGTGCGGGTCGTAGCCGGTGGGCGCGACCTCATAGCCGGCGCCGGAGCCATAGCCGTAATACGGCTCCGCGAGCACGCTCTCGACACCGACGTCCCACCCCGGTTCCAGGTCCGGTGATTCGCCGAGCCGAAGGTACGCGTACTCCTCGACGGGCTCGAGCCGGCCCGCCTCCTCCAGTGAACAGCGAAGCCTGATCGCAGCAGGCTCACCCTCTTCGGCGCTCGCCAGCTCGATGGGCACCAGCCTGGCCTTGCCGTGGTCATCGTGAGGCGCGACGACCAAATGCGTGATGCGCCGCTTCGTCGGATCGATGACGATGTCCGCGAGCTCCCCGAAGGGCCCGTCGGTGCAGTTCACGGGGCTGCCGAGTTCCAGATGCACGATGTACCTCCGCTCTGTGAGCGCTGGAGCAACATTAGCGTTGCTCGTCCATCCCCACCTTCCGCAGGGAACTCGAGCCGGGCCGCCGAATGACGCCCCGTGGCCGATCCGCCGCAGTTTCTGACCCTGAAGGGGAACCGCGATCGCACTGAGCTGACCGAGCTCCTCGTGCGCCGCGTCTTCTTCGGCCTCGTCATCCTGGTCATCGTCGCCGGGGCGCTGAACGTCTTCGGTCAGCGCCCGAAGGACTCGTTCGCCTCCGCTTCGGCTGCCGACCTGCACGTGTTCGCCCCGACGGCCCTGCGCGGAGGCCTCTACTACGAGGGTCGGTTCACGATCGACGCCCAACGCGAGATCGAGAAGGCCGTGCTCGTCCTCGACGGAGGCTGGACCGAGCAGACGCAGATCAACACGATCGAGCCGGCGCCGATCGGCGAATCGAGTCGCGACGGGAGGCTCGCGCTCGATTTCGGCCACGTCCCGGCCGGCCAGAAGCTCGTTGCCTGGATGCAGTTCCAGGTCAACCCGACCAACGTCGGCCGCAAGTCGCAGGACGTCGAGCTCTACGACGACACGACGCTGCTCACGCGGGTCGACCGCACGGTGACGATCTATCCCTGATGGACGTCGTCGCCAGGGCACTCGTCGCGTTCTGCTTCATCTTCCTGCTCACGCGCTTGATCGGGCGGCGGGAGCTGAGCTCGCTGCAGCCGTTCGATCTGATCCTGCTGATCGTGATGGGCGATCTCGTCCAGCAAGGCGTGACCCAGAACGACCTGTCGATCACGGGCCTGATTCTCACGATCGGGCTCTTCGGGGTGCTGACGCTCGGCGCCTCGTACGTCGGCTTCCGCTTCCCGCGCTTCCGGCCGATCCTCGAGCCCGAGCCGCTGATCCTCATCGAGGACGGCAACGTGATCGAGCGGAACCTGAAGAAGGAACGCATGACGCAGAAGGAGCTCGCGTCCGAGGCCAGGCTCCAGCAGATCGACTCGCTCGAGAAGGTGAAGTGGGCCGTCCTCGAGTCCGGTGGGCAGATCAGCTTCATTCCGAAGTCTTCGTAGACTCGGGCTCTGCCTCTCTACCTGACCGAAGCGCACATCGAGAAGCTGCTAACGCCGGCCGACGCGCTCGCGGCGGTTGACGCGTGCTTCGAGCGGCAGGCGCGCGGCGTGATCGAGAACCGGCCGCGGACGCGCGCCCGCGCAGGCGACGGGGCCTTCGCGGTCATGTCTGCAGTGGACGAGGAGTTGGGCCTGGCCGGCCTCAAGTCGTACGTCGCGCTTCCGGCCGGTGCACGGTTCGTCGTCGTCCTCTTCGACCTCGCCCGGGCCGAGCTGGCAGCCGTCATCGAGGCCGACCGGATGGGCCAGCTGCGCACCGGGGCTGCGAGCGGTGTTGCCGCGAAGCACCTCGCCAGAGAGGACGCACGAACGCTCGGCGTGATCGGCTGCGGCTGGCAGGCGGAAAGCCAGGTCGCGTGCATCCGCGAGGCGCTGCCTGGGATCGAACAGGTCGTCGCCTACTGCCGGACCGAGGAGAGCCTGCTCGCGTTCTGCGACAAGGTCGGCGCCGAGCCGGGCGAGAGCCACCGTGACTCGGCCCAGCAGGACATCGTCGTCACGGTCACGACTTCGAAGGACCCGGTTCTACGCGGCGAGTGGCTGAAGCCGGGAGCGCTCGTCTGCGCCGTGGGCGCGAACCAGCCGAAGTCGCGCGAGCTCGACAACGTCGTCCTCGAGCGCGCCGTCCTCGTTTGCTGCGACTCGATCGAGCAGGCGAGGCTCGAGTCGGGAGACCTGATCGAGCCCGTTGAGCGCGGCGTCCTCGACTGGCTCGAGGTGCATGAGCTGCACGAGGTCGTCTCTGGTGAGCTCCCGGGGCGCAGCTCGCCGGACGACATCGTCCTCTTCAAGTCGATCGGGATCGCCGCCTGGGACGTCGCCATCGGCGCGCGCGCGATCGAGCTGGCGAAGGAAAAGAAAGTGGGGCGAAAGCTCTAGCGGCTTTCGGAGAGCAGGACGGGAAGGGGCCGGAGCCGGGCTTTGCCCGGCGGGAGGCTCAACCTCGCTCGCTTGAATCGCGATGCGAGTGGGCGGCTCCTGAAACAGAAGAAGCATCCCTTCGCACGCAAGAAGGGGGTCCACGGGGGAACCAGGGGTTCACCCGTGAAGCGAGCGGAGCGACGCGTTAGGCCCGTCCGGCGCGGACACCGCTGACGACGTCGTCCCCGAGCGCCCGGATCAGCTCGGGCCGGTCGAGGAGCCGTTCGACCTCGTGCGGCGTGCAGCGATTGCGAACGTACGGGTCATCGAGGATCTCGGCCAGCGAGCGCCCGCGCTCGTGCTCGCGGATCACGTACGCCGCGACCCGATCCTCGTGGCTCGAACCGGCGAAGAGGAACGAGAAGGGATTCCGGAGAAACGCGCCGAGCCGCGCCATCGGGGACGATTGTATCCTGGCCCCCATGCGCAAGCTGTCGACCGCCTCGCGGTTCGCCGAGCGCGAGCTGCACGGGTTCGACGAGTCCGGGACCGAGGAGCGCATCGTGGTCTGGATCGAGCGCAAGGAAGGCGGCATGTGGGCCGTCGGGCGAGCCGTCAACCCCCAGCACCGCCCGAGCGACGAGCCCCGCGCCGACGACTACGTCTTCGAGGGGCACGAGCTCGAGGACGTGCTCGAACAGGCGAACGGGATTCTCGACGACGACGCCCGCGTGTCCGAGGACGACGGCCGGCCCGAGCACATCAGGCCGTTCACGCGCAAGGAGCTGCTCGGTCCGCTCGAGCGTTGGTTCTTCGGCAGGTAGGCTCGCCCTAGTTCCAAGGCGTCGCTTGCGATGCCGACTCCAGGACGCGGGGGCTTTGCTCCCGAGTCCGTCTGAAATGACCGGTCGACACAATGCGAAATAACCACACACGCATCAAAGTGCGCCTCGGCCATAGCCCCGACCCCGACGACGCATT
>VAXT01000106.1:0-6641 GCA_005883245.1 Actinomycetota bacterium
TCGCCCGCGAGCGTCTCGATCGAGGCAGGGATGTACGACCTCGCGGCCCGTCGGAAGCTCAGGTGGAGCGTCTCGTACAGCTTGTCTGCGGCCGCCCAGAGCTCGCGAGCCTGGTCGAAGTCGCCGCGCATGGCATGCAGGCCGGCCAGAGTGCTCCCGATCGCTGCCTCGAGCGAATTGTCGTCTGTGACGTCGCTGAGGAACTGCTCGCAGCGGCCGATTGCCTTCTCGACCGGGGTTGGGCCGAAGTAGAGCGACTGGGCAAGTAGCGCCACGAGGAAGCCCACCTCCCGCAGTTCTGCGGCCTGCCGCGCGTGGTCAAGGGCCCGGTCGAGCGCCTCCGCGCGGGCGCCCCAGTGCGCGGCACGGATGTCGAGCTCGCTCCGTAGCCGCCAAGCTCTGGCCAGGCCGAGGTGGTCGCCTGCGTCCTCGAGAACCGGAATCGCTCGACTCGTGACCTCGGGGATCGTCAGCGTCGCGTCCTCGGAGCCCGCGAACGTCTTGTAGAACTCTCGCTCGATCAGCGCCCGCGACTCGGTGCGCGTGTCGCCGGCCGCCGAGGCCAACGCCACGGCCTCCTCGAGCACGTCCCCGGCGCCTGCGAAATCGCCGGTCATCATCCGTGCGCTCCCGAGCTCGGTCAGGAACTCGCTGCGCCGGGGATGAGCTTCTGGCAGCAACGCGACGGCGCGCGACATCAGGCTCTCCGCGGCGGCTACATCGCCTCCGCCCGCCATCGCGCGGCGACCCGCCCTGCCGAGACGCTCGCCCGCGCGGGCGGCCAGCTCCGCCGCCTTGTCGCTGACAGGCCCGAGCTCCGCTCGGTACTGGAACGCCTGCTCGAGGTGGTAGCCGAGGATCTCGTCCAGCTCGCTCGACTTCGGCCCGGTCGTCCGCTCGAGCCACCCCACGTAGCGCTCGTGGAGCTCGGCGCGAATCTCCTTGGGAACGCCGAGGTACGCGGCGTCGCGGATCAGGATGTGCCGGAAGCGGAAGCCGTCCTCGTCGGGGAAGATCGAGATCGCGGGCTCGATGAACTCCTTGCGCGTCAGCGTCATCAGGCGGGCGCCTGCCGACTCCCGCTGCTCGACCGGCGTCAGCTCGGCGATCGCGCCGCGCCAGAACTCCTTGCCGATCACCGACGCCCGCTCGATCACGGCTCGCTCCTCGGGCTCGAGGCGGTCGAGACGGGCTGCGAGCAGGGCATGGATCGTGGGTGGGATCGCGACGTCTTCCGAAGCGCCGCCGTCCTCGGTCAGCATCGCGAGCATCTGCTCGACGTACAGCGGGTTTCCCTCTGCAGCGTCGGTGATGCGGAGGAACAGGTCTGCGGTCAGCTCCTGCTCGCCGCTGAGGAGGTCGAGCAGGGCTTCGGCCTCGGCCTCGGACAGCGGGTCGAGGACGATTGCGGAGGCGTTCGGCGAGGAGGCGAGCCAGCCCGGGTGTTGCTCTAGCAGCTCGCGGCGAGCCAGGCAGACGATGAGAATCGGGGCGTCGACGATCCAGCCGAGCAGGTACTCGATCAGGTCGAGGAAGGTCGGCTCGGCCCACTGCAGGTCGTCGAAGGCGATTACGAGCGGCCGTTCGCGCGCGAGGTGCTCGAGCAGCCGGCGTACCGCCCACATCGTCTCCTCGGGCGCGCTCGTGCTGCCTGCGATCCCGATCGCCCCCGCGAGGCGGCCCGCGATCTTGTTCGCGTCGGGGTCGCCCTCGAGCAGCTCCTCGATCCGCTCGCGCGTGAGCTCGCCGGCCGCGCGCCGCACGAGATCTCGCAGCGGCCAGTACGTGATGCCCTTTCCGTACGGAATACAGCGGCCGACCAGGACCGAGGCCTCGTCGTCGACGCTCGCGAGCAGCTCCTTTACGAGCCGTGACTTGCCGATCCCGGCCGTGCCGATGACGCTGATCACGCGGCAATCGCGCGTTCGGGCCGCGTCCTCGAACGCCGTGCGCAGACGCTCCAGCTCTCGATCGCGACCGACCATCGGCGAGTCGAGCCGCCTCGCGAAGGCGGGCGCGCCCGAAAGCACTCCAAGGACACGCCAGGCGCGGACCGGCTGTGACTTCCCCTTGAGCTCGAGTGGCTCGAGCGGCTCGACGAGCACCGCCTCGCGCACGAGCCGGTAGGTCGGATCGCCGATCAAGATCTCGCCGGCGCTCGCTGCCGCCTCGAGGCGCTGCGCCACGGCCACCGCGTCGCCGGTTGCGAACGCCTGCCCTTCGGAGGGATCGCCCGCGACGACCTCGCCCGTGTTGATCCCCGTGCGGAAACGCAGCTCCGCCCCGAACTCCACGCGCAGCTCCTCGTTCAGCTCGTGCAGCGCTTCACGGAGCTCCGTGACCGCCCGCACCGCGCGCAGGGCGTCGTCCTCGTGGACGACGGGAATCCCGAAGACGGCCATGACCGCGTCGCCGATGAACTTCTCGACGGTGCCGCCGTGGTGCTCCAGAACGCGGCTGACCTCGATGAAGTACCGCGAGAGCATCCTCCGGTAGGACTCGACGTCGAGGCTCTCTCCGAGCGGCGTCGAGTCGATCAGGTCGGAGAAGACGACCGTGACGGTCTTGCGCATCTCGCGCGGCGCGACCGGCTCCTCGATGGGAGCCCCGCAGGCGAGGCAGAACCGTGCGCGATCCGGGTTGGCCTCGCCGCAGTTCGAGCAAGCGGCCATGTCCTGAACAAGTATGGAACGAAGCGGCCTCTGAGTACACTGGCCGGCGATGTTCGACGCCCTATCCGACAGGCTTCAGGCCGCGCTGCACGACGTCCGCGGCCGGGGCAAGCTCGACGAGGACTCGATCTCGAAGGCGATGCGCGAGATCCGCCTGGCCCTGCTCGAGGCGGACGTCAACTTCAAGGTCGTCAAGGACTTCGTCGCCCGTGTCCGCGAGCGGGCGCGGGGCGCAGACGTCACGAAGAGCCTCACGCCGGGGCAAGAGGTCGTGCGCATCGTCCACGAGGAGCTGACCTCCCTCATGGGCAGCGGCGACTCGAAGCTCGCGTTCGCCAGCCGTCCGCCGACCGTGATTCTGCTCGCCGGCCTCCAGGGCGCGGGCAAGACGACAGCGGCCGCGAAGCTTGCGCTCCTCCTGCGCAAGGAGGGGCACTCGCCGGCGCTGGTCGCCGCCGATCTCGCGCGTCCCGCGGCAGTGGAGCAGCTCGAGCAGCTCGGGCGCGAGCTCCGGATCCCGGTCTTCACGGGCGGCGACCCGGTCGAGGCCGTGACCACGGGAATCGACCAGGCGCGGAACCAGGGCAAGGACGTGGTCATCCTCGACACCGCGGGCCGGCTGCATGTCGACGAGGCGCTGATGGAAGAGCTCGCGGCAGTCCGGAACGCGTCCAGGCCGACGAACGTCCTGCTCGTGCTCGACGCGATGACCGGCCAGGAAGCGGTCTCGGTCGCGGAGGCCTTCCAGGAGCGCGTCGCGTTCGACGGCGTCGTCCTGACGAAGCTCGACGGAGACGCTCGCGGCGGCGCGGCGCTCTCGGTCAAGGCGGTCACGGGCAAGCCGGTCAAGCTCGCCTCGGTCGGTGAGAAGCTCGACCAGCTCGAGTACTTCCATCCCGACCGCATGGCGTCGCGGATCCTCGGGATGGGCGACGTCCTGACGCTGATCGAGAAGGCGGAGGCGGCCGCCGACCATGACGAGCAAGAGCGGCTCGAGCAGCAGTTCCTGGCCGGCGAGTTCACGTTCGACGATTTCCTGGCCAGCTACAAGATGCTGCGCCGGATGGGCCCGCTGAAGGGCGTGCTCTCGATGCTCCCGGGAGTTGGCAAACAGCTCCAGGGCCTCGACGTCAACGAGAAGGACATGGGCCGCGTGGAGGCGATCGTGCTCTCGATGACCCCGCAGGAGCGCCGGCTGCCGCACCTGATCGACGGGTCACGCCGCAAGCGGATCGCGGCGGGCAGCGGGACCTCGGTCCAGCAGGTCAACCAGCTGCTCTCGGCGCGCAAGCAGATGCAGAAGATGATGAAGCAGATGAAGAAAGGCAAAATGCCTGGGCTCCCGCCGGAGCTCCTTCAGCAAGCGCAGCAACAAGCTCGAAAGTGAGTGACGAAGCGAAGCGTTCGTGGGCGGAGCCGGGCTTTGCCCGAGCGCAGCCTCGGTAGTGTTGGCTACGGCAATGTGTGAAGGAGGGGGCCCCATGGGGGAACCATGGGTTCCCCCATGCTGAACAAAGGAGATAGATGGCCGTAAGAATGCGATTGACCCGTGTCGG
Source organism: Actinomycetota bacterium (assembly GCA_005883245.1). GTDB lineage: Bacteria > Actinomycetota > Thermoleophilia > Gaiellales > Gaiellaceae > VAXT01. Next base: position 4,229 of record VAXT01000106.1, read on the forward strand.
GTCGAAGAAGAACCCGGTCTACCGGGTGGTCGTGGCCGACTCGCGCTCGCCGCGCGACGGCAAGTTCATCGAGATCGTGGGCCGCTACAACCCGCAGACCGACCCGTCGACGATCGACTTCGACGAGGAGAAGGTCCAGGAATGGCTGTCGAAGGGCGCGACGCCGTCGAACACGGTCGCGCGCCTGCTCAAGAAGGCGAACGTCGGTGGCTGAGCTGCTGGCGCACCTCGCTCGGCGGCTCGTCGACGAGCCGGACGCGGTCGAGGTGGAGGAGGTGCAGCGCGAGGGCGCGACCGTTCTCCAGCTTCGCGTCGCGAAGGACGACGTCGGCAAGGTGATCGGCCGTCAAGGGCGCATCGCCCGGGCGCTGCGGGCGATCGTGCGCGCGAGCGGGGCCAGGTCGCACCGCCGCGTCGTGCTCGAGATCCTGGAGTAGCGCCCGCGTTGCGCGTCGCGGCGCTGTACGACGTCCACGGAGTCCCCGCGGCGCTCGAGGCCGTGCTCGCGGAGGTGGAGCGGGAGGAGGTCGACGCGATCGTCTTCGGCGGAGACCTCTTCCTCGGGCCTCAGCCGGCCGAGATCGCTGCGCTCGTCCGCACAGTGGACGCCGACTTCATTCGCGGGAACTGCGACCGCGAGCCAGACGACTGGACCCGGTCGAAGCTCGACGAGGAGACGCTCGCCTGGGCGCAGGGCTGGCCGCTGACGGTGGAGCACGACGGCGTCCTCTACTGCCACGCCTCGCCGAAGGACGACATGCGTCCGATCCTCACGGACGCATCTCCGCCCGAGCGGTTCGACGAAGCGCTCGACGGGGTCGACGCCCGACTCGTCGTCGCCGGGCACACGCACATGCAGTTCAAGCGCGACCGCTGGGCGAACGCCGGAGCGGTCGGGTGGCCGTACGAGGGCGACGTGGCGGCCTTCTGGGCAGTCGTCTCCGACGACGTCGAGTTCCGGCGCACGCCGATCGACGTCGAGCGCGTGGCGTCCGAGATCCTCGAATCCGGCTGGCCGGAAGGCGAGTCGTTCGTCGCCGAGAACATCCGCATGGCTCCGTCGCGGGAAGAGGCGACGGCCTGGTTCGAGTCGCGCGCGTGAGAGTTCAGGTCGGAAGGGTCGGCAAGCCCCACGGGCTCGATGGCGCGTTCGTCGTCGAGGAGGCGAGTGAGGACCCGGAGCGGTTCGCCGAGGGCGCGACGCTGCTCGTCGGCGGCGAGCCGGCGCGGATCGTCGAGTCGAAGCGCGCAGGAGGCAGGCCGGTGATCAGGCTCGACCGTGAGGCCGAGCGCGGCGCCCCGATCGAGCTCGACCGCAGCACGTTGCCCGCGCCTGAGGAGGGCGAGTACTACGCATTCCAGCTCGTCGGGCTCGAGGTCGAGGAAGTGGGAGGGGAGAGGCTCGGCCGCGTGGCGGAGGTCTTCTCCGGCCCCGCGAACGCCGTGCTCGAGCTCGACACCGGGCTCGCGCTCCCGCTCGTCGACGCGTGCGTTCAGGAGGTCGATCTCGAAGGGGGTCGAATCGTTGTTCAGACCGGCTTCACGGACGGATAGCTACTCTCCTTCGCTCTGCGAATCGATGTCTTCACGCTCGTCCCTCACGCGTTCGCCTGGCTCACCGAGCAACGGCCGTTGGCTGCCGTTCTCGGTACCGAGCTCGAGCTTCGGCTGCTCAACTACCGCGACACGACGCCGCTCCGGAACGGCCAGGTCGACGACGAGCCGTACGGCGGCGGGGCGGGCATGCTCCTTCGGGTGGACGTCGTCGCGGCGGCGCTCGACGCGGCCTACGGAGACGAGCCCGGCCACAGGGTGATCGCGTTGACCCCGCAGGGCCGACAGCTCGACCAGGAGCTGGTCGAGGAGCTCGCCGCAGAGGAGCACGTGACGCTGCTCTCGGCTCGCTTCGAGGGCTTCGACGAGCGGGTCGCGGAACATCTCACGACCGACGCCGTGTCGATCGGGCCCTACGTCCTCTCGGGCGGCGAGCTGCCCGCGATGGTGCTTCTGGACGCGATTGCACGACGTTTGCCGGGCGCGCTCGGAAGCGAGGAGTCGGGCCTCGAGGAAAGCTTTTCCGCAGAGCTCGAGGGCGGGCTCGAGTATCCGCACTACACCAGGCCGGCCGAGTTTCGCGGCTGGCACGTACCGGAGGTCCTGCTCTCCGGCGATCACGGAAGGATTGAGGAGTGGCGACGAGAGCAAAGCCGCGCAAGGACCGCGTCCTGAGGAACCCGATCGACGTCCTGACGCATGGCCTTCCGCGCCAGTGGCGGATCGTCATCGACTGGGCGATCACGATCCTCGGCGCGGTCGCGATCGTGCTCGCGATCAAGGCGTACGTCGTCAATCCGTACCGGATCCCGTCGTCCTCGATGGAGCCGACGCTGCACTGCGCCCGGCCGGGGAGCGG
>VAXT01000106.1:6766-8664 GCA_005883245.1 Actinomycetota bacterium
AGAAGCTGAACGAGTCGTACGTGAAGCCTGACCGTCGCGACTCGGAGACGATTCCGGAACACACGGTTCCGAAGGGGAACTACCTGATGCTCGGGGACAACCGCGCCTCCTCGTGCGACTCACGGCGCTGGGGCACGGTACCGCGGAAGAACCTGATCGGGCCGGTGTTCGCCGTCTACTGGCCGCCCGGACGCCTCGGCTTCAAGTAGGGGATTCATCGGATAGCATCTGGCCAAGGCCCGCCGGGCCTCCTCGTCATGACCAATCCGATCGAACTCCTCGAGCAGCGTCAGCTGCGATCCGACCTGCCGGTGTTCAAGGCCGGCGACACGGTACGCGTGCATTTCCAGGTGATCGAGGGCCAGCGGCGCCGCGTCCAGGTCTTCGAGGGAATCGTCATCAAGCGCCAGGGCGCGGGCGTCCGGGAGACATTCACGGTGCGCAAGCAGTCCTTCGGCGTCGGGGTCGAGCGGACGTTCCCGCTCCACTCGCCGAAGATCGAGAAGATCGAGGTACAGGCGGTCGGCGACGTCAACCGTGCCAAGCTCTACTACTTGCGCGCGAAAGTGGGAAAAAAGGCGCGCGTGCGCGAGGTGCAGCAGGGGGCCGCGGTATCCTCGGCCCGTGCCCGGGACGCAGTCGAGGTCGAGCCCTCAGTCGACGGTGACGAGCCCGTCGACGAGCAGCCGGCCGTCGAGGAGCCCGTTGCCGAAGAAGCTGTCGGCGCTGAGCCCGAAGCAGAAGAGCCGGCTGCTGCCGACGAAGACGGGGCAGAGGCTGCTGAGGTTCGACCGAAGGCTCGGCGCTCGCTTCGTCGCCGGGGCTGACGAAGCAGGCCGGGGCTCACTCGCAGGGCCGCTCGTCGTCGCGGGCGTCCTGCTCGACTACGACGCGCTCCGCGACCATCGCGTCCGGCCGCTCGCGCAGCTGAACGACTCGAAGCAGGTCCCGCCCGAGGATCGGGAGGAGCTGTTCCGCGCGGTGCTCGACGGCGCAGCTCGAATCTCCGTCCAGGTCATCTCGCCGGGTGAGATCGACCGTGTAGGGCTGCACCGCTCGAATCTGAACGGGCTTCGTCGCGCGCTGCATGCGCTCTCTCCGCCCGCCGAGGCGTGCCTCGTCGACGGGTTCCGGCTCGGACCGTCGGCGCCGGAGCACGTCGCCGTCGTCGACGGGGACGAGCGGAGCGCGGCAATCGCGGCGGCCTCGATCGTGGCGAAGGTCGTGCGCGACCGCGCGATGCTGCGGATGGACGCGCTCTACCCGCGCTACGGGTTCTCGTCTCACGTCGGCTACATCACGCCGCGCCATTCGAGGCTCGTCCGCGAGCACGGCCCGTGCGACATCCACCGCCGGTCGTTCCAGGCGCTCTGCTACCTGAGTGAAGAAGAAGCCGCAGCGCGGCTCGCAGCGGCCGTCTAACACCCGGGCGATTGGGACGCGCGCCGAGCGGCGCGCCCTGTGGCACTACCGGCTGCGCGGCTATCGGGTGCTGGAGACGAACGTCTGGATCGGCGGCTATGAGCTCGACCTGGTGTTGCGCCGCGGCCGGACTATCGTCTTCTGCGAGGTGAAGGCGAAAGGTGGCGCGCATCGGGGCGACCCGCTCGAGATGGTCACGCCGGAGAAGGTGCGCCGGTTGCGGCAAGCCGCCGAGGCGTGGCTCGCCGCGCACCCCGGCGAGCGCGAGTGCAATGTGCGTTTCGACGTCGCAGCCGAGCGAACCGGCAAGCTCCAGATCGTTGCAGACGCCTTCTGACTTCGAGCAGGCCCATCTTCGTACGGACGATCCGCGTGCGCAGTCGAGATCGCGGTGGCCTGGGTCGACGGCTAGCGGCGGCCGACGACGAGCTTGACTTTCGTCCCGCGGCCTCGTACCCCGCCGGGATTCGGCGTCT
>VAXT01000107.1 GCA_005883245.1 Actinomycetota bacterium
TCAAGGAGCTGAACACGAACGGGGCGGGAGCGAGGGACGTCGTCCGTGAGCTGAAGGCGGTCGGGGGCGACCTGCGTGCCCTGCGCCTCGCGCTGACGGGACGCGAGCGCGGCCCCGAGCTGTGGGCGATCGTCGCCGCGCTTCCGCGCGAGGAGACCTTGAGGCGGGTCGATGCGGCTCTATAACACCGCCACGCGCAAGCTCGACGAGCTCCCCGCGCCGCCCGGCCCGATCCGCATGTACTTCTGCGGCCCGACCGTCTACCAGCGGATCCACGTCGGCAATGCGCGGCCGTTCATCGTGTCGATGTGGCTCAAGCGCTGGCTCGAGCATCAGGGCTACGACGTGACGCTGGTCGAGAACATCACGGACATCAACGACAAGATCTACGCGGCCGCGCCGGGCAACAGCGCGCAGTTCGCGGCGGACGCTTCCGAGTGGTACATCGAGGACACCGGCGACCTCGGCCTCGGCCGTCCCGATCACGAGCCGAAGGCGACCGAGACCGTGCCCGAGATCGTGGCGCTGATCGAGGAGCTGATCCAGCTCGACCTCGCCTACCCGGCCGGCGGAGACGTCTACTTCCGCGTCGACCGCTACCCCGAGTACGGGGTCCTCTCGGGCCGGCTCGACGAGGACTCGGCGCGCAACCCGTCCGAGGAGGAAGAGCAGAGCTCGCTGAAGGAGAGCCCGCGCGACTTCGCGCTCTGGAAGGGGCACAAGGAGGGCGAGGACACGTCGTGGGAGTCGCCGTGGGGGGCTGGGCGGCCGGGCTGGCACATCGAGTGCTCGGCCATGGCCGAGAAGCATCTGGGGCCGGTGTTCGAGATCCACGGCGGCGGGCTCGACCTCGTCTTCCCGCACCACGAGAACGAGATTGCCCAGTCGCGGGGCGCCGGCCGTGAGTTCGCGCAGCTCTGGATGCACAACGGGATCCTGCGTTTCGGCGGCGAAAAGATGTCGAAGTCGCTCGGCAATGTGATCACTCTCCGCGACGCGCTCGGCGAGTGGGGGCCGGAGACGCTGCTGATGCTGTTCCTGGGCGCGCATTGGCGTAAGCCCATGGACTACACGGACGAGACGCTCGCGGCCGCGAAGGCGCGCGCGGACGGCCTCCGCGAGGTCTTCCGCAACCCGTCGGAGCCAGGCGGCTCGTGGGGCGAGCTGGCAGCCGCCCTCGACGACGACTTCAACACGCCCGAGGCCTTGGCGGTGATGCACGATTGGCGCGACCACGACCTCCTGCGCCGCGGCCTCGAGCTGTTCGGTCTCGGCTCCCTTGCCGAGCAGGAGGAGGCGCCCGCCGAGCTGGATGAGCTCGCGCAGCGGCGCGCAACGGCCCGGGCCGACGGCGACTTCCACGAGGCGGACCGGCTGCGCAAGGAGATCGAGGCCGGGGGCTGGGAGGTCCGCGACGTCGCGGGCGATTCCGGCTACCGGCTCGTCCCGAAGGCGTGACCGCCGACCAGGTCTACGGGAGGCGTGCCGTTCGCGAAGCGCTGCGCGGCCCGCGCGAGGTGCTCGAGCTCTGGGCGACTGAACGCGCGCTGGCGGCCGAGCCATGGCTCAACGAGCCACGTCCCGGGATCAGGTCCAAGGTCATGGCCGAAAGGGTGCTGACTGAGAAGGTCGGCACCCGCGACCACCAGGGCGTCGTCGCCAAGGTCGCGCCGTATCGGTACGCGGACGCCTACGAGTTGGCGCAGCGCCCCACCCCGCTGCTCGTCTGCCTCGATCGCGTGACCGACCCCCGAAACCTCGGCGCCGTCGCCCGCAGCGCTGAGGGTGCGGGGGCGACCGGGATCGTCGTCCCGGCGCACGGCTCGGCGATGGTGACGCCCGCGGTCTGCCGCTCGTCGGCCGGCGCAGTCGAGCACGTCCCGATCGCGGTCGTCCAGAACCTTGCGCGCTACCTCGGTGAGGTAAAAGGCCCGGACCTCTGGGTGTACGGCGCCGCGGGCGAGTCCGGAAAGCCGATGTGGGAAACCGACCTGACCGGCGGAGCGGCGATCGTCTTCGGCGCCGAGGGCCGCGGCCTGCGCCCGCTCGTTCGCCGCACCTGCGACGAGCTCGTCTCGATCCCGCTGGCCGGAACCGTCGAGTCGCTGAACGTCAGCGTCGCGGCGGCGGTGCTCCTCTACGAAGCACGCAGGCAGCGCACCAGTGGCTGAACCGACCTTCTATCTCTTCGACGGCTTCAACCTCCTGCACGCGGGCGGGTTCGACGACACCCGGGAGATGACCGACAAGCTCGCCAGCTTCGTCGCAGAAAAAGGCGCGCGCGGCGTGCTCGTCTTCGACGGGACCGGGGAGGACCTGACCTACGGCCCGCTCGAGGTGCGTTTCGCCCTGCACGCGGACACCCTGCTCGAGCGTCTGGCCGCGGAGCATCGGGCGACGGAGCAGGTCTGCCTCGTCTCGTCCGACTCGGCGGTGCGGGGCACCTCGGGCCAGGAGGTGATGAAGCTGTCCTCGGCCATCTTTGCGCGTGAGTTCGAGCTCGGCCGGCACCATGAGGCAAAACCGATGCGCGTCGAGGACAAGCTCGATCCGGACACGCGCGCGAAGCTAGAAGAGCTGAGGAGAGGCAAGGGTCCATAACGAGTGGGACCTTTGCAGAATCCTTGTAATTCCTTGACAATGGTGCTACTTTGACGCTAGCAAAAGGAACTGCTGCAAACGTTCTGACCCTGTGCGCCTATGGCCGCCGCCGCCCGTCCAGCCCCTGTCCCCCGCCGACAGCAGAAGGCGGAGCGCGAGCTCGAAGATCTTCAGCTCGTCGTCAAAGCGCGCAACGGCGACGACGCGGCGATGGATCAGCTCATCCGCCGCTATACCGGCTTCGTCCGGCTGAAGGCGAGCTCGTACTTCCTCGCCGGCGGTGACGGGGAGGACCTCGTCCAGGAAGGGCTGATCGGGCTCTACAAGGCCGTCCGCGACTTCCGGCACGACAAGGAGACCTCGTTCCGCTCGTTCGCCGAGCTCTGCGTGACGCGCCAGATCATCACCGCGATCAAGACCGCGACCCGCTTCAAGCATTCCCCGCTGAACAGCTACATCTCGTTCAGCCACACGCCGGCGGGGCAGGACCCGGACGGCGAGTGCACGCTCGGCGACGCACTGCCGGGCTCGCAGGTGAACGACCCGGCGGTGTGCGTGATCTCGACCGAGGAGCTGCAAAGCCTCGTCTTCTGCCTCGGGACCGGCCTCTCCCAGCTCGAGTCCGACGCGCTCCGTCTGTACCTCGAGGGCTCGTCCTACGAGGAGATGGCCGAGAAGCTCGGCTGCGACACGAAGACGATCGACAACGCGCTCCAGCGGGTCAAGCGGAAGATCTACACGCACCAGCGCTCGCGCCAGGTTCTGAGCTAGACCTTCGCCGTCTCCGTCTGCGAGCATGCAGTCGTGGCTGGCCGACACCGCGTACGGATCGAGTACTGCGTCCCCTGAGGGGCGCTCCCGAACGCCGCCGGTCTGGCGGCGCGGATTCTCGAGGAGTGTGAGGAGGAGCTCGGAGGCGTCGAGATCGTGACCGGCGCGAATGGGATCTTCGACGTCCACCTGGACGGGAAGCTCGTGTTCGAGAAGTCGATGCTCGGCCGCTATCCGGATCCGGATGACGTGCTTCCGCTGCTCCGCGAGCGGATGGCCTAACCCCTACCATGGAACGCGCGCCGGAGTAGCTCAGCTGGTCAGAGCAACGGTTTTGTAAACCGTAGGCCGTCGGTTCGAATCCGACCTCCGGCTCTGGGAAAGTCCGGGCGGGTCTGCTCAACTGCTCGAGCGGAAGTTAAAGTTGAGCACTCAAGATTCATTCCCAAAGGAGGCGCCCAGATGTCGTACGGCTTGCTTCTCCTTCGTGTGTTCGTCGGCGTCGCGTTCTTCGGGCACGGCACGCAGAAGCTCTTCGGCTGGTGGGGCGGCTACGGGCCGCAGGGCACCGGCGGGTACTTCTCCTCGCTCGGCTACAAGTCGGGCGTCCAGATGGCGGTGCTCGCCGGGCTGGCCGAAGCCGGCGGCGGGACGTTGCTCGCGCTCGGGCTGCTGACCCCTGTTGCGTGCGCGGCGCTCGCGGTGGTGATGATCAACGCGATCGTCGCGGTGACTCTGAAGCGCGCGTTCATGCTCGGCTCGGAGCTCGAGCTGACGTATCTCGTGGTCGCGATCTCGATCGCTGTGACGGGCCCCGGACGGTTCTCGATCGATCGTGCGATCGGCTGGGACGACACGCTCTCCGGTGTCTGGTGGGGAATCGCCGCGCTCGTCGCCGCGGCCGTCGTCTCGTTCGTGTCGCTGGCGGGGTTCCGGACGAAGCCGCCGCCACAACCTGCCGCTCAGGCCGAGTAGCTACCATTGGCGCGGCGCCTCAGGGCGCCGTCCCATGACGAATCACTGACCGAATACGACGTTTCCCGCGCAGAGTCGCGCAACTCTGCCCCTTCGGTCAGGAGGTTCCCATGCAGCACTTCGGCGGCACGCTCGCCGCACACGACATCTCTGTTCATCTCGGCGCTGACGCGATCCTCGAGCGCGTCTCGCTCGCGGTCACGCCGGGCAGCCGCATCGGTGTCGTCGGCCTGAACGGTCGCGGCAAGACGACGCTGCTGCGCGCGCTCGCGGGGCTGGCAGAGCTCGACAGCGGCTCGGTGACCAGGAACCCGCCGAGCCTGCGGGTCGGCTATCTCCCGCAAGAACGTGATCTGCGCACGGACGAGACCGTGCTCGCCTATCTCGAGCGGCGAACTGCCGAGGAAGCGACGGTCGAGTTCGAGGCACGCGCCGAGGCCGCGCTCAGGCGTGTCGGCCTCCACGTTCCGCGCGATCGCCGCATCGTCGAGCTTTCCGGCGGGGAGCAGAGCCGGGCCGCGCTGGCCTCGATCCTCCTTGCGCAGTTCGACGTCTTCCTGCTCGACGAGCCGACGAACGATCTCGACTTCGACGGGCTCGACCTGCTCGAGGGCTTCCTGGTCCGGCTCGACGGTGGGTTTGTCGTCGTCTCGCACGATCGCGCGTTCCTGGACCGAACGGTGAACAGGATCGTCGAGCTGGAATCGGGCACCGACCGCGTCCATCACTACACAGGCGGCTGGAGCGAGTACGAAGCCGCGCGCGAGCGGGCCCGGGCCGAGCACGAGCGGACGTACGTGCAGTGGAACGAGGAGCGCGCTCGCTTCGGCGACCTCCACCGGGAGCGGCGTGAGCAGGCGCGCGTCGCCGGGAAGCAGGCGAACCGGCGCGGCACGCACGCGCTGATGTCGAAGACCCGGGCCGCA
>VAXT01000108.1 GCA_005883245.1 Actinomycetota bacterium
CGATCCGGCCGATCTCCGCCCGGAGCTCCGGGTCGACGGCCGGGGAAGGCGTCTCCTCGACGAGCTTCTGGTGGCGACGCTGGATCGTGCAGTCTCTCTCGCCGAGATGGATCACGGAACCGTGCTCGTCGGCGAGCACCTGCACCTCGACGTGGCGCGGGTTGTCGAGGTAGCGCTCGACGTAGACGGCCGGGTCGGAGAAGTACGCCTGGCCTTCCCGGCGGGCTGCCTCGAACGCACGCTCGACCTCCGCCGGCGAGGCGACGACCTTGAGGCCCTTGCCGCCGCCGCCCGCGGACGCCTTGATCGCGATCGGCCAGCCGATCTCGTCTCCGAGGCGCCGGACGTCGTCCGCAGACTCGACCGGCTCGGTCGTGCCCGGGATGATCGGCACGCCCGCGGCGCTCATCGTCTGGCGCGCGGCGACCTTGGAGCCCATGAGCTCCATCGCCTCCGGCGGCGGGCCGATCCAAACGAGGCCTGCCGCCTCGACCGCGCGCGCGAAGTCGGCGTTCTCGGCGAGAAACCCGTACCCAGGATGCACCGCCTGGGCACCGGAGCGGCCGGCTACGTCGAGGATCCGCTCCTGGTTCAGGTAACTCTCGGCCGGGGCTCCCGGACCGACGAGGTACGCCTCGTCTGCGAAGGCTGCGTGGAGCGATCCCCGATCGGGCTCCGAGTAGATCGCGACCGACACGATCTCGAGCTCGCGAAGCGTGCGGCAGATGCGAACGGCGATCTCGCCTCGGTTGGCGACGAGGATCTTCCTGAAGACCGTCATCTCCCGCGTATTCTCCTCGGCGGTGAGGTTCGGCGAGCAGCCGACCCTGGCGCGAGCCGTCGGCGTGCCGAGCCGGACGAGCTCATAGTCATCAACGCCGGGAATCGAATCGCGCGGTTACGACTTGGCTGAGGCCCCCGAAGTAGTCTCTCGCTGCGCCGCGCGATCGAGCCCGTGGGGCAAGGCCGCGGGGTGGCGCTCCTTCGGCGCGTCGCGGTGCCCGGCTCGCTCGAGCGTCTCCCAGAGGGCGTGCATCGCGGGGGTCAGGTGAGAGAGCTCCTCGAGGTGAAGCTCGCTGAGCGCTTCCAGCAGCTGCGCGCCCTTTGGCGTCAGCTGTAGCCGGACGACGCTGTGATTCGCAGGATCCTGCCTCCGGAGGACGAGGCCGGCGCTCTCGGCCCTGTCCACAAGGCCCACCGCGCTGTGATGGCGCAGGAGGAGATACCGGGCAACCTCCCCGATGGTCGGCCCCTGCGGGTCGGGGTGGCCCCTGACTGCCAGGAGGAGCTGGTGCTGGACCGGCGTGAGGCCCACGCCCTCGGCCTCTCGTTCGCTCCAGCGCAGGAACCGGCGCAGTCCCGTCCGCAGCTGGAGAAGTGCCTGATAGTCGGCATCCTCGATTCCCATATCGTGCTACGATATCGTTATGCGATATGCCTACGCAAGGGTCCCTTGTCGGAGGCCGATCACGCGGAGCGGGGGTCTGACGAATTCGTCCCTGGGTGCGAATCCGCTCCAGACGAGGTCACGAGCCGATGGACGGTTAGGCCGATGGCGCGGGGCTCCATGTAGGCAGTGGCTCCCAGAGGGCGAGAAGACAAGGAGGTTCTCGTGAGCGGGCAAACGACAGACGGAGCTCTCGTAGAACGGCACCTCGGTCGCGCGGAACGCCTCGACCGGCTGACCGAAGTCCCCAGCGCGCACGTTGGGCGATTCAGCGAGGGCATAGAGCAACTACCCGAGAACCCGGGCAAGATGCGCCAGGGCCGCTTCAGTGACGGCATAGGGCGGCGAGACGACGTACCAGGAAAGCTCCATATCGGGCGCTTCAGCCAGGGGAGCGAGCAACTGCCCGAAACCGTGACGAAGCTTCGCACCGGCAGCTTCGCCGACGGACTCGAGAAGGCGTGGAAACGAAGTCGGCGACCTGAGCCAACTCGACCACTCCGGCGAGCTGCATAGGCGGGACGCTCGCTGCGTGCAGCCGTCGCGCCGAGCGAGCCGACGTCGGGCCGCAGCGGCCGGTAGCTGTCAGCGGCACGTCCTCGACCATCCACGGAACAGCCGTCGCGCCTCGAGGAAGACTCTGCTTCGAGCAGCTCGCGCTCGTCCCTGCGCTCGCGCTGACGTGATCTCGGGGCTCGACTACGCGCGGCCGGTGCCCCGCCGGCTACTCCGCGGCGACCCTCCTGCCGGTGCTGCGCGGGACATGAAGTCGTCTGAATCGACGTTCTCGAGCAGCCCGGCCAGCCGCCAGACGCTCCGGTAGCCGTCAGCGGAGCCCTCACGCCGCTCTGCGAGTGCGGCTATGAGCGCGGCTCGTTCCTCGGGCGACGGTTCCGGCGTGATCTCGATCTCCATCTGCACAGAGACTAAAGCTCGACAGCGGAACAGACGATCTCCGGGGTGTGAGACGCCTGCGCCTGTTCACCGTGCTCGCATGCTTGATCGCCGGTCTCGCGACCGCCCCGGCGGCTTCGCCGGCGAAGGCGAGCCGTTCCTGGGCTCAGCCGCAGATCAGGCTCGTGGTGGGCCGTGGTCTGATGGCGAGGAGCGTCGCCTCTTTCCGGCCCAACGACACCCTGACGCAGGGCGAGCTCAGCGAGCTGGTCGCCTCCCTCACGCAAGGGACGCCCCGGCCGGTCGGCGACCCGTCCGCCCCGGTGACGATGGCTCAGCTCGACGCCCGCCTCGTCCGCGTCCTCGAGCTGAGTGACGAGGCGGCCTCGTTCTACGAGGCGGCTTCAGCAGCAGGCCTCCGTCCGCCCGCGAGGTTCGGTACCGAGGTGGTCGCCCGCCTCCTCGGCCTGCGCACGAACCACACCGCAGGCCAGGACGACCTCGAGCGGCTCCCCAACGACCCCGCGCCGCGGGCGGAAGCCGCTTACTCGGTGGCCCAGCTGCTCAACCTGTCTCCTGCCGAGAAGGGCGAGGTCGAGGACGAAGCTGCGACGTTCGAGCTCCCGGTGCTCACGGCCTGGCAGCAGCGCGTGCTGACGACTGCCGTGAGGTTCATCGGTTACCCGTACGTCTGGGGCGGGGAGTACGAGCGGCCGCAGTCACCCTATGGGCTGCAGGCCCAGGGCGGGTTCGACTGCTCCGGGTTCGCCTGGCGCGTCTACAAGGTTCAGTCGTATCCAGGCGCCCCGCAGCTCGCCGACACGCTGCGTGGCCGGACCGCCGCAGCGATGGCCGGCGAAGTGCCACGCCGAACGCGGATCAAGCCGGCGCGATTGTGGCCGGCAGACCTGATGTTCTTCGGCCCCGGCGGTCCACAAGCCCAGCCGTCGCGAGTCGACCACGTCGGCATCTATCTCGGTAACGGCTGGCTCATCCATTCGTCGGGCTACGGCGTCGCCCTCGAGCCGGTGGCCGGCTGGTACCAGCGCCGGCTCACCTGGGGCCGTCGGCCGCTCGCCGAGGCCGGCCTTTAGCGGCCCTGAAGCCATCTTTTCAGGCGGGAGTTTTCCCCCGAATGGGTGATTACCTGGGCCCTCGCGGTCGGGAGAATCGCCTTTGCCCGCAGTTCTCTGACCTGGGAGGAAACGAAAGTGCTCGAATGGAAGCCCCGTTTCACTGCGATCCTGGTCGTTCTGACGCTCGCCCTGACCGCGGCTCTGGCCAGCGGCTATGCCGAGTGGTTCTTCGACAACTGGGAGTGGTAGGCGGCTGAGGTAAGAGAGGGGGAGCCATGAGTCGGCGCCTTGCGCCAATCGTCGTGCCCGTGTGCCTGATCGGCCTCGGTTCCGTGCTCCTCGCCGCCTGGTCGTTCGCGACCACGAACCACAGCGCGTCCATGCTTCTCGGGGTCGCCGCACTGCTTGCGGCCTCGACGCTCGCGAGCCGCTATCCGGTTCCGATCGAAGGCCCGAACAGCGGCGGCGTCTCGCTGTCGTTCGTCTTCGCCGCGAGCGCGATCGTGCTCTTCGGGTGGGCCGCCGGCGTGCTCGTCGCCTTCGCGGCGCCCGTTCTCATCCAGTTGACCGAGCATCGCCCGCCGATCCGGATCGCCTACAACGGCTCCGTGTTCGCCGGCGCTGCGGCGGTGGGCGGCTTCCTCGTCAGCTTCATCCACGGCGACGGCACGGACGCGCTCATCGCCAAGGTCGGCGTCTCCGCCTCGACCCAGTACGGCATCAACCTCGTCCTCATCTCGCTCGTCGTGGCCGTCACGTCCCGGCGGCCGTTCCTCGAGCTGATCCGCTCCAGCCTGCGCTGGACGATCATCGTCTTCGCGCTGATGGCGTCGGCCGCGCTGATGCTGGTCGTCCTCTGGCAGCGCTCGCCGCTCCTGTCCGCGGCGCTCGTCGGGCCGCTGCTGGCGATCGCCCTCTACCAGCGCTCGACCTACCGAGCACTCCGCGCAATGAAGCTCGCGCTGACCGACCCGCTCACCGGGCTCGGCAACCACCGGCACTTCCAGGACCGGCTCGAGCGCGAGCTGGTCGACGCCGATCGCAACCAGCGCAGCTTCAGCCTCTGCCTGGTCGACGTCGACGATTTCAAGCGTGTGAACGACCTCTTCGGCCACCCTGCCGGTGACCGCGTGCTCTCGCGGCTCGCGACGACACTGCGCCAGAACGGCGAAGCGTTCCGCCTCGGCGGCGACGAATTTGCCCTCCTGCTTCCCGACTACGACGAGTCCGAGGCCGTGAAGACCGCGGGCTCGATCGTCGAGCGCATCTCGCAGCTCGGCCTCGAGCACATCGGGTCGGTCACCGTATCGGCCGGAGTCGCGACGTTCCCGCGGCAAGCGCCGGACCGCGGCGAGCTGATCCGCCTCGCGGACAGCGCGCTCTACTGGGCCAAGGAGAACGGCAAGAATCGGGTGCACGTCTACCGGCCCGATGTGGTTGAGCTCGCAGAGCTCAGGAAGCTCGCGACGGGCCCTGACCGCGCGGCACGGTTCAGGGCCGCCGCGAGCCTGGCCAAGGCAGTCGACCTGCGTGACACCTACACGGGAAGCCACTCCGCCCGGGTCGCCGACCTCGCGGCCCGCGTCGCGGCGCGGCTCGGCCTCGACCAGGAGCAGATCGAGCTCGCACGTCTCGCCGGAAGCCTCCACGACCTCGGCAAGCTCGCCATCCCCGAGGAGATCCTGCGCAAGCCGGGGCCGCTGACGGGGCCTGAGCGGCTCGTCCTCGAGCGGCACCCGCAGATCGGGTTCCGAATGCTCGACAGCCTCGGCATCGAGCCCGTGGCCGACTGGATCCTCCATCACCACGAGCGCTGGGACGGACGGGGCTATCCCGACCGGCTCCCGGGGAGTGAGATCCCGCTCGGGGCGCGGATCATCTTCGTCGTGGACGCGTACGACGCGATGACCTCGGATCGCGTCTATCGCGGTCGGCTGACCCAGGCGGACGCGCTCGCTGAGCTCGAGCGGTGTGCCGGGACGCAGTTCGACCCGTCCGTGGTCGCCGCGCTGGCCGACGAGCTCGAGCTCGAGGCCGAGGGCGAGCTCGTGGTCGCGGTCGCTTCTTAGCGCGCCCTGAACCAAGCGGCGCACAATCGTCACGATCGCGTCACCCACGCGTGCGTCTTTGCTCGTTACGATCGAATCGGGGAGGAGGTCATGGGTACCGGCCCCCGGCCGTTGGGGCGTGGCCGCACGGGACAAGCGGCCTCACTCGTAGTCAGAGCGGAATGTTCCCGTGCTTGCGCCGCGGTTTCGGCTCGCGCTTGGTGAGGGCCGTCCCGAGCGCGTCGATCAGCACCGGTCGCGTACGCCGCGGCTCGATCACCTCGTCCACGTACCCGCGCTCGGCGGCGACGTACGGGTTCGCGAACTGCTCGCGGTAGTCGTGGACGAGCTCGGCCCGCCGCGCCTCCGGATCGTCCGCCTCCTCGAGCTCCTTCCGGAAGACGATGTTGACCGCTCCCTCAGGCCCCATCACGGCGACCTCCGCCGTCGGCCACGCGAAGTTGAAGTCTGCTCGGATGTGCTTGGAGCTCATCACGTCGTAGGCGCCCCCGTACGCCTTCCGCGTGATCACAGCGAGCTTCGGCACCGTCGCCTCGCAGTACGCGTACAACAGCTTGGCCCCGTGACGGATGATCCCACCCCACTCTTGTGCAGTGCCCGGCAGGAACCCGGGCACGTCGACGAATGTGACCAGCGGGATGTTGAACGCGTCGCACGTCCGCACGA
>VAXT01000109.1 GCA_005883245.1 Actinomycetota bacterium
CCGCTGAAGCGGTTGACCGTGAAGTTCCCGAGCGGGTGCGCGTTCGCAGCCGCCGGAGCCGCGAGCGCCGCGACGAGCCCGATCAGGAGCGCGAGCCGCTTCACGACGCGTACCTCCGCGCCAGCTGGCTCCAGAGGAGCGAGAAGTGCGGGTCGAGCCGCACCGCCTTGACGAACCACGACCGCGACTCGTGCCCGAGGCAGCGCTCGATCATCCCGCGGTGGAAGTACTTGAGCGCGTCGTGCGTCCCGAGCCGGAGCGCGCGACGCGAGTAGGCGAGCGCCTCTGTGCAGCGGCGGTTCCGCTCGAGCGCCCAGGCGAGCACGTCGTCGCCGTCGATGCTCGGGCGCGCGCGTCGCGCCTGCCGCGCGGCCACGAGCGCGCGCCCGAGGCTGACGCCGTGATCGGCGTCGAACTGTGCGATCTCGAGGTCGGTGCGGACGCCGTTCGCGACCAGCAGCCGCCGGATCACGCCGACGAGCGTGTACTGCTGCCTCGCGGCTCGCGGCCGTCCGTGCCGTGCATAGAGGTCGCCGAGCGTGGCGACGGTCTGCGGCAGCGGCAGCGCCTCGGCGGCGCGCCGTGCCAGCGAGAGCGCGGCACGGCGGTGGCCCTTGGCTTCCTGGACGAGCGCCAGCGGCTCGAGCGCGTAGACGTAGCCCGGGAGGATCGAGAGTGCGGCGCGGTAATGCGCCTCCGCCTCGCCGGCCCGGCCCCGCGACCACGCAAGCTTGCCGAGCTGCGTCTCGACCCACGCCGTCGGCTCCGGCTGACCGCCCGCCGCGTCGAGCGCGAGGGTCATCGCCTGCTTCGCCGCGTGCGGCCGGCCGAGCAGCTCGCGCGCATACGAGATCCGCGAGTAGGACGAGAGATCCGGCCGCAGCGAGCTCATCCGGTCGAACACGTGGAACGCCTCGTCGTAGCGACCGAGCTCGACGAGCGCGTCGCCGAGGACGCCGTAGTTGCGGGCCGTGTACGGAGCGAGCCGCACCGCCTCGCGGCCGAGCACGAGCGCCTCGCCGAAGCGATGGCGGGCCAGCGCGAGCGAACCGCGGGCGCTCGCCGTGGTCGCATCCCGCGGAGCGAGCTTGCGCGCACGGTCGAGCGCCTGCTCCGACTTCGTGTAGTAGGCCGGGTTGCCGGTCTCCCGGGCTCGCTGCTGGTAGGCGAGACCGAGCAGCGTGTAGCTCTTCGCGTCGGCCGGGTGGGCCCGCAGGTCGTCCACGAGCCGCCGGACGAGCGACGCCGTGTCCCCGGCCGAGAAGCCTGACGCGAAGCTCTCACCGGCGGCCGACGACTTCACCGGAACCGCGCGGGCCGACCCGCCGGAACTCCGAAGCGCCCCGCCGACGAGCGAGACGGCGGCGACGAGTGCCGCCGCCGTCCCTGCGAGAACGAGTCTCGTCTGCCTCGTCACGTCCCTACGGGTTGTCGTGGTGTCGGTTCCGACCGTCGAACGGCGAGGCGAGGAACGGGAAGCTGCCGGAGAGCGCAGCGTCGTCCGTGTTCACCCCGTCGGCGGCGCGGGCCGCGATGTAGTTGGGACCGCCGACGACGCGGATCGCGATGTCGGTGACGTCGTCCTTGGGGCGCCGTCCATTCGGCCAGCCGGCCGGATCGGGCGTGTCCGCGAGGACGGTCATCCGCTTCTGATCCGCGAACGGCGTCGGCGGGGTCATCAGGTTCAGCCGTAGGAGCTCCGAGAGCTGCGTGTCGCTCGGCTGGTACTTGAGCAGCAGGTCGCGGAGATCGGTGCGGTTCGTCTTCGCTGCGGGAACGCCGAACACGATTTCCATCGCCAGCGCGAGGCGCGGGTTGAGGTAGTAGCCCTCGAATCTGCTCTCCTGCTCCGGCTCGAGCGCGTTCCAGCGGTCCTTGTCGACGGTGCCGATGATCGCCTCGTTGACGAGCGGGTTGGCCAGGCGCTGAACCTGCCTGAACCCTCCGTGGCCTTCGCCGTCGACCGCGACGTGCGGCCGGCTCGTGCTGGCGTAGGCGCCGATCTTCGTCGCTCCCGTGTCGCCCGTCAGCATCGACGCCGGCAGCTCGATCGCAATCGAGTGCACGTTGAAGCCCGACAGCATGTCCGTGCCAAACGGGTTCACGTTGTCGTTCGCGTCCTCCGACTGGGTCTCGATGGGAGGCACGCGCCTCAGGTTGAGCGTGTCGAAAACGCCTCCGAGGTCGATGTAGAACGGATCCTCACGCTGTCCGGCGAAGACCTTGATCCCGTTGCCCAGGTCGTACGTGCCCTGCGCCGCGAGCGACGCGTAGTCGGGCATCGTCCGCGGGCCAACGTTCGACGGAACCGCGATCAGGCCGTTCGCGACCGATGTGCGATGGTGGCCGTGAACGAGCGTGACCGAGTAGCGCTGGCGCAGTCCGAGCCCTTCGGAGCCCGGTCCGTCGAGCGCGGTGATCGGCGGCAGCCCGCCCGCTCCGCCCACGTACGAGAACGGAAGCGTGAACTGGCGCGCGATGCCGCGGATCGGCTCGGTCTTGAAGCGGAAGTCGAGCTCGACGTCGTCCGCTCTGCCGTCCCCGTTGTTGTCGACCGAGAACCTGTAGAGGACGTTCGGGTCGAAGTTCCAGTAGTTCGGGCCCGAGCTCGGCTCCTCGCCCGGGATCACGTCCATGATCAGCACGACCTTGTCCTGCTGGCCCGGCGCGTAGTCGCGGAACATGAAGAAGTCCGTGATGTCCGCGGTCGGGTCGAGCGAGATGAGCGGTGCTTCACGATGGCTCGCCGCCTGTGCTGTCTGCGGGCCCGCTCCGCGCGCGAAGAGTGCGAGGAAGAGCGCGCCGACGGCGAGCCCCAGTGCGATGACGATCTTTCTCTTTTCGACGGCTCTGGTCACTGCCGTCACACCTCCCTGACCCCGTTCGTTTTGCGTTGTTCGCACAGGCGCGTCGTTCGGTTCAGTGACCATTCGAGCCACGTCCCGGGACCTGGTGCACGGACATGGCTCGACGGGTCTACCGCCGGTGGCGTACCTCGGTTCTGCCCACCGGATGGAGCCCGTTCCACAAGGTTTGACAAAGCAACGCTTAGGTTTTATGCTTGTTGTTAAGTCAATTCGTGAAGGAGGTCGGAATGGCAACTCTCATTCGCTGGGATCCCTTCCGCGAGATGGCTTCGTTGCAGAACGACATGAGCCGCCTGATCAACGGCGCCTTCGGCGCGAGCAACGGCGAGTCGCGGAGCTGGATTCCACCGCTCGATGCCTGGGAGAACGAGGACGAGCTTGTCTACGCCTTCGATCTGCCCGGGATGGACGAACGCGATCTGTCGATCGAGTTCGAGGACGGAAGCCTCACCGTGTCCGGCACGCGCGAGCGCAAGGACGAGGCCTCGAAGGACGGGCTCTACCGCTACGAGCGGCGCTTCGGGTCCTTCACCCGGACAATCGGCCTGCCTCAGGGCGTGACCGAGGACTCGATCAAGGCGGAATACAAGAGCGGCGTGCTCGAGGTGCATGTGCAGAAGCCCGAGCAGCCGAAGCCGCGCCGGATCGAGATCGGCTCCGGCGGGCACGCGACCATCGAGGGCAAGTCCTCGCGGAAGTAGTCCATTTCGAACGTGTCCCGGGACCTGGTCCCGGGACACGGCTTCTTTGGCCGCTTGTTGATACGCAAGAGCGCGTTACGCAGGCGTGCGTCAGGCTTCGCGTCGCAGCCAGTCGGCCACGAATGGTTCCGCGATCCGGTACTCGCCGTCGGCGCGGTTGACGAGCTCGTTGCGCGTCAGCGCCTGCAGCGCACGCTGGACCGTCGACGCGCCGGGAAGCTTGTGCCGGCGCCGGTAGTCGCCGCTGAGCGGTCGCCCACGCTCACGGCTGAGCGCCTGGAGCGTGAGCCGCTGGACGGTCGACGCCTGGTCCCAGATCAGCTCGAAGTGGGCATGCTCCGCCCGCAGGACGTCGGCGAGAGCGCGCTCGTACTCGGCGGGCCCGGCCCGGCGGCCCTTCGGCGTCTCCTCCCAGAGGAAGTAGCAGAGCTCCTGCGTCGCGTACGGGTGACCGCCGGTCGTCTCGAGCACGGCCGCGACCGTTTCCGGGGCGATCTTCTTGCCGGTGCGCTCGAAGCTGGTCACGAGGTAGCCCTCGAAGCGGGGCGGGTCGATCACGCCGAGCTCCATCTGCCGGGCGCTGCGCCAGAACGGCTCGTTCTCGTCGTTGAAGATCCGCTCCATCATGTGACGCTTGCTGCCGAGGTAGACGTGGGCGACCTCGGGCTGCTCCTGGAAGACGGAGCGCATCAGCTTCGGGAGGTCGGGGTCGATCGCCACGACCTCCTGGAACTCGTCGAACACGAGCGCGACCTTGCGCTTGCGCTCGGCGGCGAGCTCGCCGGGCAGCTCGAGCAGGCGCTCGATCGTCGCATCGACATCCTGCTTCGGGTAGCCCGCGTCGAAGCTGAAGCTCGGCGTGCCCGTCTCGGGGTCGATCGTGACGATCGGGCGTATCCGCAGGTCGGCGAAGATCCGCAGCCGCTCGCGGGCGCGGAAGAGGGCCGAGGCGACATTCTCGTAGATCGAGTCCGCCAGCTTTTCGGCGAGCCGCTCCTTCGTGGGCGTGGTCATCAGGTTGACCTGGGCGACGAGGACCTTCTTCTTGACGACCTCCTGGATCACGCGCCAGACGAGGGACGTCTTGCCGAAGCGGCGCGGGGCGAGGACGACCACGTCCTGCCCGTTCAGGATGTCGCGGGTGAGCTCGCGGATCTCGTCCTCCCGGTTCGTGAAGGCGTCATCGAGGGCGAGTGCTCCGTACCGGAACGGGTTCACGCGCCTAGCGTAACAGCGACTACGCTTAGTTGCGTTATGCGACGATGCGTTATAGGCGGATCGTCGTGCCCGACTCGCCCCTGAGCGCTTCGGCCAGCGCCGCCGACGACGTGATCAACGTCTCGCCCCCGGCGCGCGCGAACGCGACCGCGGCCTCGAGCTTCGGCCGCATCGAACCTTCCGGAAGCTCGGGTAGAAGTGCTTCGGCCTCCTCGGCCGCCAGTTCACGGATCGGCTGCTGATTCGACTTGCGGTAGTTGCGATAGACGCAGGCGACCTCGGTCAGGATCACGAGCCGCTCGGCGCCAAGGCGCTCGGCGAGGAGAGCCGACGCGCGGTCCTTGTCGATGACCGCGTCCACGCCCTTCAGGTGGCCGTTGCGGCTGACGACCGGGATTCCGCCGCCTCCGCAGGCGACCGCGATCGCGCCCGCACCAAGGAGCGCGCGGATCGATCCGAGCTCCACGATCTCGAGCGGACGGGGCGAGGGGACGACGCGCCGGTAGCCGCGGCCCGCGTCCTCGACGAGCCGCCAGCCGCGCTCCTGCTCGAGCGTCTGCGCCTGCTCAGCCGAGTAGAACGGCCCGATGGGCTTCGTCGGCCGCTCGAACGCCTCGTCGTCCGCGGCCACGTGGACGTGCGTGAGCAGGCAGGCGACGGGACGCCCGACGGCTCCGGCGAGCTCGGTCTCGATCATCGCGCCGATCTCGGCCTGCGTCTGGGCGACGGCGAGGAAAAGCGGCAGCGGAGGCACCTCGTCCGCGGCGCGCTCCTGGCGCAGCAGCTCGTTCCCGACCTGCGGCCCGTTTCCGTGAGTGACCACGACCTCGCCTTCGCGGACGAGCGGCGCGATCGCGGCGCACGTGTCCCGCAGCGCAACCAGCTGCTCCGCCGCGGTGCCGCTCCCGAGCGCGTTGCCGCCCAGCGCGACGACGACGGTCACACGAGTGCTGCGTGCTCGCCGATCAGGCCGTAGCGGGCGAGCACGTCGGCGAGCGTCGGCTCACCGACTTCCTGCAGGCGATAGGTGATCCGCAGCGCCGGCCGGCCGAAGTCGATCAGGCGGCGCAGGTCGATCGGCGTCCCGATCAGGACGAGATCGGGGTCGCAGCGCTCGATCGTCTCACGGAGATCCTCCCGCTGCTTCTGGCCGTAACCCATCGCCGGCAGGAGCGCACCGACGTGCGGGTATTCCTCGAAGGTCGCGGCGATCGAGCCGACCGCGCACGTCCG
>VAXT01000110.1 GCA_005883245.1 Actinomycetota bacterium
CGCGGCCGACAGCCCGAACCGTTGGTACGCGCTCTTGATCGGCATCCCGATCCTGGTCTGGGTGACGCGAAGCGTGCTGCGAGTGCTGATCGGCGCGCACAGGCTGATCTGGTACGACGAACGCAGCGCGGCGCCGAAGCCGAAGCTCGTCCCGGCGCTCATGCTCCTGGGCCTGCTTCTCGGCCTCGGTGCGGTCTCCACGGTTGCAAGCGCAGCCAGGGCGTGGTCGGCCGGGCCCGGTCTCGTCGTGACGCTGGTCGCACTCGTCTTCTACTCCGGGATCTGGCTGCTCGTCTCGGCTCGACTTCCTCACCGCGGGACGGATTGGACGGCCTTGATCCCGGGCGCGGCAGTCTTCGGCGTCGGAATCGAGTTGCTTCACGTCGTCGTCGCCTACTTCATCACGCCGTATGCGCTCGCCAAGGAGGGGACCTACGGTGCGCTCGGCATTGCCGCGGCGCTGCTCGTCGGGCTCTTCCTCGTCAGTCGGGTCGTCGTCTTCGCCGCGGTCGTCAACGCGACTCTCGCGGAGCGTCGTGCACGGACCGCCTGAGCGCCTCGCTCAGCGCGAGGCAGCGAGCTCGTCGAGCCGTTGCTCGAGGAACCGCCGTTCCGCGTCCGAGTGGACGAGCTCGAGCGCTCGTTCGTAGGCGGTGCGGGCGTCCTCGGGGCGGCCGAGACGGCGCAGAAGCTCGGCGCGAGTCGCGTGGAGGTAGTGGTACTCGTCGAGCTCGAGGCGGTCGACGAGGGCGAGCGCGGCCTCGGCGTCGCCCGCCTCGGCGATCGCGGCCGCTCGGTTGAGCTCGACCACCGGGGAGCCGATCGCGCGTGCGAGCTCGCCGTACAGGGCCACGATCTGGGGCCAGTCCGGCGGCTCGTCGACGTGCAGGCTCGCAATCGCGGCCTGGAGCGCGTACGGGCCTCGCCCGCCGAGCGCGAGGGCTCGGTCGAGCGCACGTCGCCCGTCCGCGATCTCGTCCAGATCCCAGAGCGACCGGTCCTGGTCGCGAAGGAGGACGATCGTTCCGTCCGCGAACCGCGCGTCTCGCCGCGCGTCGTTGAGCAGCATCAGCGCGAGCAGAGCGTGCACTTCGGCCTCGTCAGGCATCAGCTCGGCGAGCGCGCGCCCGAGCCGGATCGCCTCCGCGGCCAGGTCGCTGCGGCCGCCGTAGCCTTCGTTGAAGATCAGGTAGACGACCGCGAGGACGGCCGCGAGCCGGTCCGGCAAGAGGTGGGGCGCCGGGACGCGGAACGGAATCCCTGCCGCCCGGATCTTGTTCTTCGCCCGCACCAGCCGCTTCGCCATCGTCGGCTCCGGGACGAGGAAGGCCCGTGCGATCTCCTCGGTCGTCAACCCGCCGAGCGTGCGGAGCGTCAGCGCAACCTGCGCGTCCAGCGCGAGCGCGGGGTGGCAGCAGGTGAAGACGAGCTCGAGCCGCTCGTCCGGAAATGAGTCAGTGGACATAGAGGCGGTCCCTCGCTTCGCTTCGGGACTCGCGTTCAGTGATTCGAGCAGGGCGGTCTTCGCTGCGAGCGAGCGGTCGCGGCGGATGCGGTCGATCGCCCGGTTGCGCGCGGTCGTCACGAGCCAGGCGCGCGGGTTGTCGGGCGTCCCGTCCCGCGGCCAGCGCTCTGCCGCGAGCGCGAACGCCTCCTGGGCGGCTTCCTCGGCGAGGTCGAAGTCGCCGAGGAAGCCGATCAGTGCTGCGAGGACTCGTCCCCACTCCTCCCGGAAGGCCTGCTCGAGGATCAGTAGCCCTCCTTGACCGGGCGGATCTCCACTCCGCCGCCGAGACGTGCCGCCGGGATGCGCGCCGCGAGCTCGATCGCCGCGTCGAGATTCTCGGCCTCGAAGAAGAGGTAGCCGCCGAGCGCCTCCTTCACCGAAGCGAACGGCCCGTCGGTGGTCAGCGCCTCGCCGTTCTCGACCCGGACGGTCGTCGCCGTCTCCGGGGACTCCATCCACACGCCGGGCGTCACGCCCTCGGTCTGGTTGACGCTCTGGTAATCGGCGGCGACGGCCTTCTGCTCGTCCTCGGAGAGGGCCTCCCACTCCTCCGACCCCGGCACCGGCGTGTCGCCCTGATGGATCAACAGCATGTATTTCACGTCGTTCCCTCCTTCGTGGTGCATGGTCGCTTCTAAGACGAACGAGCTTTCAAGAAATGGACACCTCGCCCTAACAAGTCGCTGTTAGCGTGGCGCGGTGGGTCTGAATCGTGTCGTTTTGGCGGTGTTCGCGACCGGCCTGACGACGGTCGGCGCGGCGCTGGGTGCCGGAAGCCCCGTGACTCACCCGGGGCTCGACTACGCCGGGTCCGGGCTGGCGGGCCGTTACATCACGCCGGTGCGCGCCGCTCGGCCCGCGGGCCTCCCGGGGCTCGACGTGAGCAGCTGGCAGGGCAACGTCGACTGGGCCGCGGTCGCGGCCGGCGGCGCCCGCTTCGCGTACGTCAAGGCGACCGAGGGCACGACCTACGTCAACCCGTACTTCGCACAGCAGTACGTCGGCGCCCACGACGTCGGGCTCGTGCGCGGCGCGTACCACTTCGGCCTGCCCGACCGGTCGACGGGTGCGGCCCAGGCGCAGTGGTTCGCGACGCACGGCGGAGCCTGGTCGGCCGACAACCAGACGCTGCCGGGCGCCCTGGACATCGAGTACAACCCCTACGGCGCGACGTGCTACGGCCTGAGCCAGGCCGCGATGGTGTCGTGGCTCACGAGCTTCGTGAACCAGTACCACTCGTTGACGACGCGCTGGCCCGTCATCTACACGACGACGAACTGGTGGCTGGTCTGCACGGGGAACTACGGCGGCTTCGGTGCGACGGTCCCGCTGTGGATCGCCTGTTGGTGCCAGGCCGCCGGCCAGCTTCCGGCCGGCTGGAGCACGTACGCGTTCTGGCAGTGGACGAACCAGCCCGTCGACTTCCCGGGCGACCAGGACGTCTTCAACGGATCTCAGGACGACCTGACCGCGCTCGCGAACGGCGGCCCGCCTCCTCCGCCGCAGCCACCGCCGCCTCCTCCTGTTCCACCGCCACCGCCTCCGCTACCGCCGCCGCCGCCGCCACCACCGCCGGTGCAATGTCGTGTTCCGCGCGTGATCGGCATGCGCCTCTCGAGGGCACGTGTGCTGATCCGCCGCGGGCACTGTTCACTCGGCCGCGTGCGCCGCGTCCGCTCCAAACACGTGGGAAAGGTGCTGGGCCAGAGGCCGCACGCGGGGACGCGCAGGCCGCGCGGCTCGAGCGTCAGCCTCGTCGTGGGGCGGCGGCGCTAGTGGGCCGGCGCTGCGCGACGATGACGCCCGCGAGGCAGATCGCCCCGCCGACGAGCGCGAGACCGGGAGGCGCCTCGCCGAGCAGGAGCCAGCCGAGGAAGATCGCGATCGGCGGCACGAGGTACGTCATCGAGCCCATGCGCCCCGCGGTCGTCCGCGCGAGCGCGTAGCCCCAGGTCAGGAAGCCGACGGCCATCGGCGCGATCGCGAGGTAGACCATCCAGCCGATCGTCGACGCCGGAGCGTCCGGGAGCTGCTGCCCGAGCGTGAAGGCGAACGGGAGGCAGACCACGGCGCCGAACGTGCAGGCGAGCCAGGTCACCATCAGAGGCGACGCGCGGGCGAGCACCGGCTTCTGCATCACCACACCGAACGCGTAGAAGGCCGCCGCCGCAAGGCACAGGAGCGCCCCCCAGCTCGCCGAGACCCCCTGATCCGAGGTCGCCGTCCCGATCACGACGACGCCCGCGAGCGCGATCCCACACCCGGTGAAGAGCCGCCGTGGAAAGCCCTCTTGAAGCACGAATCCCGCGAGCACGGCGAGGATGATCGGCCCGACGTTGACGAGCATCGAGGCCGTGCCGGCGTCCACGCGCCGCTCGGCCGCGTTCAGCGCGATGTTGTAGAGCCCGAACCAGAAGAGGCCGACGAGGGCGATCGCGCCGACGTCGCGCCGCGACGGAAGCGGCTCTCGCTTCCACAGCACGATCGAGCCCAACGCGATGCTGGCGATCGTGAGCCTGCCCAGCGCGAGCGCACCCGGCGAGAGATGCTGCGACGCGGAGCGGATTCCGACGAACGCGGAGGCCCAGAGCGTGACGGTGACGAGCCCGGCACCCAGCGCGAGCAGCCGTTCCCGATCGGCGGGCGCAGGCGCTGTCGTCTCGAATGTGGCCATCGTGGAAGAGAACGCGTCGAGGCGTTCTTTTGTGAGAATCGCCTGGGGCAAGGCGTATGCCGACTTCGCTTCTATGCGTTTTCGAAGGAGTGCGTTACGATCGCGCGGTGCTCCGCCGAGTGACCCTGATTCTCGGAGTCGCAGCAGGCCTCCTGCTCGCCTCCGCGCCCCCTGCGTCAGCCGTGCAGCCGTATCTGCTCAACTTCCAGACCGTCGACTTCACCGCGGGGACGTTGAACGGCCTCGCCCTCAGCGGCGGCGAGCTGAAGCTCGCGAGCAACGGCGGCTCCTTCACGTATGCCGACCCGTTCTCGTCGCTCGCCGTCCTCGGACATCAGGTCGACGGTTCCGGCGACTACGTGTCGGGCACGTGGACGTCGCCGGTCTATTCGATGAACTTCCCGTTCAACGAGCTCGTCTCGTCCTGGAACTCGAAGACTCCGCCGGGAACGTGGATCCAGTCCGAGGTGAAGCCCCAAATCGACAACGGGCACTGGGCGAAGTGGTACATCCTCGGCCGCTGGACGTACAACGACTTCGTGGACGGAAGCAGCGACCCCGGTTTCCACCGGACGTCGGTCGGGGGCCAGGGTGACGCCGACGGGTTCGTCGCCATCGACACCTTCTTCGCCAAGGATCACCCAGCGGTCGCGTACCAGCTGCGGCTGACGATCTTCCGCCGAGTGGGCCTCACGGACGCCCAGGCTCCGGTTCGGGTCAGCCGGTACAGCGCGGTCGCCTCGAACCTGAGGAACCAGCAGAGCACCTTCCCGAGCCAGACGGACATGAACCACGAGACGATCGACCTCGACGTGACGCGGTTCTCGCAGGAGACGCATCACGGCGAGTACCCGGAGTTCGACAACGGCGGCGAGGCCTGGTGCAGCCCGACGTCCACCGCGATGGTCGTGAACTACTGGACGCGCGTCACTCACACACAGTACGCGCCGACCACGGCCGAGACCTCCTGGGTGAATCCGGACTTCGCGGATCCGGAGGTCGACCACACGGCCCGCTACGTCTACGACTACCACTATCAGGGGGCCGGCAACTGGCCGTTCAACACGGCGTACGCCGCCGAGCGCGGGCTGGTCTCCGACGTGACCCAGCTGCACAACCTGCGTGAGGCGGAGCCGTTCATCAGGGCGCGCATCCCGCTCGTCGCATCGGTCGCCTGGCAGCCGAACAAGCTCGAAGGCGCCGACATCAAGAGCACGAACGGCCATCTGATGGTGATCGGCGGCTTCACGGGCGACGGCGACGTGATCGCGTACGACCCCGCCTCGCCGAGCAACCAGGCCGTACGGCACGTGTACGACCGAGAGCAGTTCGAGAAGGCGTGGATCCCGGCGTCGGGTGGGATCGTCTACGTCGACCGCCCGGCGGGGTGGTACACGCCTCCGCTGACGGCGAACAACAACTAGCCCGTTCTCAGGACGTAGGCAAGAACCAGTAGAGCAGGGCGAACGCGCCCGCGCCATCCCTCAGGCATCCTCGAGCCCGGTCTGGCCGAGCCTGTGCGAGCATTGGCGCGTGCGGATTCGGGCCGCGGTCCTCGAGGAGTTCGGGCAGCCGCTCGCCGTCCAGGAGGTCGACCTGGCGGAGCCGAAGGCGGGCGAGGCGCTCGTCCGGCTCGTCGCGTGCGGCGTGTGCCACACCGACCTGTACACGGCCTCGGGCGCAGATCCGTCCGGCTACGCGCCGACCGTCCTCGGCCACGAGGGCGCGGGCATCGTCGAGCGGGTCGGCCCGGGCGTGACCTCGGTTGCGCCGGGCGACCAGGTCGTGACGCTCTTCTCGCCGCAGTGCCGGGAATGTGTCCACTGCCTCAGCGACCGGACGAACCTGTGCCTGGCGATCCGCGAGCAGCAGAACCAGGGCTTCCTGCCGGACGGGACGACGCGGCTGTCGCGCGACGGCGAGCCGATCCGCCACTTCATGGGCACGTCCGCGTTCGGGGAGGCGACGGTGCTGCCGGAGATCGCCGTCGCGAGGGTCCCGGCCTCGGCGCCGCCCGACGTCGTCTGCACGCTCGCCTGCGGGGCGACGACGGGGATCGGCGCGGCGCTGTACGTCGCGAAGGTCGAGCCGCGCTCGACATGCGCGGTGTTCGGCACCGGCCTCGTCGGCCTGGGCGCGGTCGCCGGCTGCCGCCTGGCGGGCGCGGAGCGGATCATCTGCATCGACCTCAGCGAGCGACGCCTCGAGATCGCCCGTGCGCAGGGCGCGACCGACACGTTCGTGGGCGGCGAGGACGCGGTCGAGCGGGTGCTCGAGCTGACCGACGGCTTTGGCGCCGACTACACCTTCGAGGCCACCGGGAACGTCGCCGTCATGCGCCAGGCCGTCGAGGCCGCGGCGCGAAGGGCCGCGACCGCGTGCCGGAGCTCGCCCGGCTCTACCTCGACGGCGTGCTCGACCTCGAGGCCTTCATCTCGCACCACCGCCCGCTCGACGGGGTGAACGAGGCGTTCGAGCTCATGGAGCGCCAGGACGGGATTCGAACGGTGATTCAGCTGTCCTGACGTCGGCCGCCGCCGTGCGGCCGTTCCGGCGGGCGGCGAGGCGCATCGCGTCGAACAGGTCGTCGACGTCGCTGGACTTCGCGACGACGGCGCGGGCGCCGGCGGCGAGCACCTCGGCCTGCGACGTGCCGTCGCCGTCGGCCGTGTAGATCAGCACCTCAGGGGCGGCGGGCTCGGCCCTCACCTCGCGGCAGAGCGCGAGGCCGTCCTCGTGCTCGAGGCGGCGGTCGAGCACGACGACGTCCGGGCGCGTGCGACGCACCAGCGACAGCAACTCATGGCCGTCGGCGGCGGTCCCGACGCAGACGAAGCCGGGCTCGGCGCGGAGGACGGCCTCGAGGCCGGCGCGGAGCACGGGATGATCATCGACGACGAGAACGCGGATCATCGATGGGACATCGTGACGGAGCGCGCGAGCTCGTGCAGTGCGGACAGCATCCGTACACTCGCGGCCCTGCCCCACCATCCCGAGCAGACGCGCCGCCGCATCGCCCAGACGGCGAGCCGTCTGCGGTCGCTCGAGCACCCCGCGGCAGTCGCGCCCGACGTGCTGCTCGTCAGCGAGCGCACCGGGCGGATCGGGTGGACCGCGGCCCAGCAGCTGCAGTACCGCCCGGCGGAGGTCGGCGAGGCCTTCGGGCCACAGTGGGCG
>VAXT01000058.1 GCA_005883245.1 Actinomycetota bacterium
TGACGACGAACGGCGTCATGCTCGACCGCTTTGCCGGCCCGCTCGTGGAGGCGGGGCTGACGCGGCTCAACGTCTCGCTCGACTCACTGTCACACGTACGCTTCGCGGAGATCACGCGCCGGGACGCGCTCGACAAGGTTCTCGCCGGCCTGGCCGAGGCCGAGCGCTACCCCGAGCTGCGGCCGATCAAGGTCAACTGCGTCGCCATCCGCGGCTTCACCGAGGAGGAGGTTCCCGCCCTCGCCGAGCTCGCACGGCGCAAGCCGTACGTCGTGCGCTTCATCGAGTTCATGCCGCTCGACGCGGACGAGGCCTGGCGCGAGGACGAGGTGCTGACCGGCGGCGAGATCCGCGCGCTGATCGAGGAGCGCTGGCCGCTCGAGGAGATCCCGGCGAAGGCGTCGTCGACCGCCCGCCGCTTCCGCTTCGCCGACGGCGCGGGCGAGATCGGCTTCGTCAACCCGGTCTCGGAGCCGTTCTGCTCGAGCTGCGACCGGATCCGCCTCACCGCCGACGGCCAGCTCCGCACCTGCCTCTTCTCGCGCCGCGAGTGGGATCTCAAGACCCCGCTCCGCGCGGGGGCCAGCGACGACGAGTTGCGCGAGTTGCTCCGCTTCGCCGTCCGCCACAAGGAGCTGAAGCACAAGATCAACGAGCCCGGCTTCGTGCGGGCGTCGCGCTCGATGTCACAGATCGGCGGCTAAATCTTCACTTCACACCGAGCCGGATGCGATAGCCAATGAAGATCTCGGTCTCGTGGTCGCCGAGCGCGCGGTTGGCCGCCTCGCGCAGGGCCGTGAGCCCCGCCTCCTCCTCGCTCAGGCCCTCGTGCAGGCGCACCGTCAGCGGGCCGAGGCTGAGCGCCATGCCGACGATCCTCGCCGCGTCGGCCCGGTCGCGCGCGTGGAAGACGACCTCGCGGGCGTACCGGAAATGGCCGCTCGCCTCGATCCGCTCCAGGTGGCCGTCCTTCGCGTACCGCATACCCCGGCCGTCGGGGGCACGACCGGCACGAACGCGCTGTAGCAGCTCCTCGAAGGCGGCCTCGACCTCCCAGTTCACGACCGGCGGCCAGTCGTAGTCGTACGCGGCGAACACACCGCCCGGCCGCAGGAGCCGCGCCGCTTCCGCGAAGGTCGGCTCCGGCTTCATCCAGTGCAGCGCCTGCGAGCAGGTGACGAGATCCGCCTCGCCGTCGGGCAAGCCGGTCGCCTGCGCATACGCCTGAACGAAGCGCACGTTGTCCGCGCCGGTCGCCGCCTCGGCCTGCGCGCGCATCTCGGGGCTCGCCTCGACGCCGATCACCTGCTCGGCCCGATCGGCCCACGGCCGCGTCGAGAGCCCGGTCCCGCTCCCCAGGTCGACGACGAGCCGCGGCCCGTCAACCTGCGCGGCCAGGCACAAGATGTCGAGCAAAACCGGCGGCGGCGCAGGTCGATTCGAGTCGAAACCCGCCGCAAAACCGGTCCGTTCGTATCCGGAGGTGCTCAGGAGCTCCTCGCTCCACGGATCGACGAGATCCCGAGAATTCTCCGCCACGACCGCGACGGAGTCTAAAATGGCCGTTCGTGTCCGGTGCCGCCTCGGCTGCTCGAGCCCGCCTCCTTCCACACGGGCCCCTCGACCTCGTTCGCCAGCTGGCGATCTGGTTCGGCTTCCTATTTGCGTACCGCTATACGCGCGGCGTCGCCGACCGCGATCCGTTCAAGGCGTTCCAGAACGGGCTGCGCGTCGCCGACCTCGAGCATCGCGTGACAGGGCTGTGGGAGCTCTCGCTCCAGAGCCTCGTCGCCTCGTCGAACGTGCTGCGCGAGGCGACCTCGCTCACGTACTGGCACTCGCAGTTCACGGTGCTCGGGCTCGTCCTGCTCTGGGTCTACCTGTGGCGCAACGAGCACTTCGTGCAGCTCCGGAACACGATCCTGCTCGCGAACCTGATCGGGCTTGTCGGCTTCGTCCTGATGCCGACCGCTCCGCCGAGGATGTTCCCTGAGCTCGGCTTCGTCGACACGCTCGCCAACTTCGGCATCAACCACAACAGCGCGATCGTGCGCGCCGACGCGAACCCGTACGCGGCGATGCCCAGCCTCCACGCCGCCGACTCGCTGATCATCGGCGTAGCGCTCTTCTTCATCGTCCGCTCCAAGTGGGCGAAGGCGCTCTGGCTGCTCTGGCCGCTCTGGGTCTGGTTCTCCGTCATGGCCACCGGCAACCACTTCTGGCTGGACATCGTGGCCGGGATCCTTGTCGCGACCGTCGCGGGCGCGGTCGTCAACCACAAGCACGTACGGCGGCTCGTCACTCGGGCGCCGCCGGCCCCAGCCTGACCGCCGGAGGCCTGAAGGAGGCGTACACGGCGGGTGCGCGCCGTGCTGCCGCGCGGTCGATGGCGCACCTCGGCCGGACCCGGATCTCGCCGGACGCGCTCACGTTCGCCGGCGTCACGATTTGCGTGCTCGCGAGCGTCGTCGTCTACTTCGAGTACCGCAACGAGATCCTCTGCTTCTGGGTCGGAGCGGCGCTGTTCGTGATCGGCTCGGTGCTCGACATCCTCGACGGAGCTCTTGCGCGGTCGAGCGGCAAGGGCACCACGTTCGGCGCGTTCCTCGACTCAACGACCGACCGTATCGGCGAGGCGTTCATGCTCGGGGCGATCGCGCTCGTCTTCGCTCGAGACGGGAACGACGTCGCGCTCGCGTTCGCCTTCGCCGCGGTGGTGGGCTCGTTCCTCGTCAGCTACACGCGTGCGCGGGCGGAGGCGCTCGGGTTGAAGGGCGACATCGGGATCGGGAGCCGCGCCGAGCGCGTCGTCGTGATCGTGACCGGCCTCGTGCTCGCCCCGTGGGGTGTTCTGCCCTGGGCGATCTACCTGTTGACCGCGACCGCGTGGATCACCGTGCTGCAGCGAGTGCTAGCAGTTCGGTCGCAGCTCCGCGGAGGGTGATACTCTGCTAGCAGCAGCTCGCTGCTAGCAGAATGGCGAAGAGAGAGCAGACCAGCATCCTCGTCCGGATGCCAACGTCCCTGAAGCGGCGACTGGCCCGTGAGGTCTCGCGCCGGGAGAGCACTCTCAACGACGTCGCCGTCGCGATCCTCGCCGACGAGTTCGACGTCGACTTCACGCCGAGCGGCCGGCGCGCGCCCGCGCCCGGCGAGAGCGGTGACGTGCTCCTGCGCGTCCCGCCCGCCCTCAAGCGCAGGCTCGACGACGCCGCCCGCGAGCGCCGGAGCAGCACGAACACCGTCGTCGTCGACTCGCTCACCGAGCGGCTCGACGCAATCACCCCCAGAAAGGAACCAATGCCCCGAAAGAACGGCAGCCAGAACGGCAAGGCGCGCGGGAACGGAAAGGTCCGCGTCGCGATCATCGGCGTCGGCAACTGCGCCAACTCGCTCCTCCAGGGAGTCGAGTACTACAAGGACGCCTCGCCGGACGAGTTCGTCCCCGGGCTCATGCACGTCGACCTGGGCGGCTACCACGTCCGCGACGTCGAGTTCACGGCCGCGTTCGACGTCACGACCACGAAGGTCGGGAAGGACCTCGCCGACGCGATCTGGGCCGAGCCGAACGACACGATCAAGTTCGCCGACGTCCCGAAGACCGGCATCACCGTCTCGCGCGGGATGACCCACGACGGGCTCGGCAAGTACCTGTCCGAGGTCGTCGAGAAGGCGCCCGGCGACACCGACGACGTCGTGAACATCCTCCAGGAGACCGGCACTGACGTCGTCGTCAACTACCTTCCCGTCGGCTCCGAGGAAGCGACCAAGTGGTACACGGAGCAGATCCTGAACGCGGGCTGCGCGATGGTGAACTGCATGCCCGTCTTCATCGCCAAGGGCGGCTACTTCGCGCGCCAGTTCGAAGAGCGCGCGCTCCCGATCGTCGGCGACGACATCAAGTCCCAGGTCGGCGCGACCATCACGCACCGGGTGCTGACGACGCTCTTCCGCGAGCGCGGCGTCAAGCTCGACAAGACGATGCAGCTCAACGTCGGCGGCAACTCGGACTTCCTGAACATGCTCGAGCGTGAGCGCCTCGAGTCGAAGAAGATCTCGAAGACGAACGCGGTCACGTCGATGCTCGACTACGACCTCGGCGCGGACAACGTGCACGTCGGACCTTCCGACTACGTCCCGTGGCTGAGCGACCGCAAGTGGGCGTACATCCGCATGGAGGGCTCGTCCTTCGGCGACGTGCCGCTCAACGTCGAGCTCAAGCTCGAGGTCTGGGACTCGCCGAACTCGGCCGGGATCGTGATCGACGCGGTGCGCCTCGCGAAGCTGGCGCTTGACAACGGCGTCGGCGGCGCCCTCGAGGGGCCGAGCGCCTACCTGATGAAGTCGCCGCCCAAGCAGCTCCCCGACGACGAGGCGCGCGACGCGGTCGAGAGCTTCATCAAGAAGTACGGCCGCAAGACGGCGCCAGCGACAGCGGCCGCTCGAGCCTAGTACCCGAAGGAGGCGGGGGCCGGTGCGAGCCGGCCCCCGGAACCGCACTACACTCGGTGGACGTGTCCCTGCGAATCTGCCTGGTGACCCCCTTTTTGTGGTCGCAGCCGCACGACGTGAACGAGCACGTCGCGGGAGTCGCCGACGCGCTCCGTGAGCGCGGCCACTCGGTCAGCGTCCTCGCGCCCTCGAACCGGGCGGCCGACCTCGCCGCCGGAAGACGCGCGCTGCGCGACGGCCTCGAGGCGCCGCTGATCGCGCTCGGGCCTGCGGTTCCGATCTCGCGCCGGAGCCGGATCGGGCTGCCGGTCGGCGTCCGCGCGAACCTGAGCATGGCCCTCGGTCGCGGGGAGTTCGACGTCGTGCACGGCTTCGAGCCGGGCCTGCCCAGCCTCTCGTACCTCGCCCTTCGGGACGCGCGGGCGCTCAGCGTGGCCAGCTTCTTCTCGCCGGAGCGGCTCGGCTACCCGCCCTCGAAGGCGCAGCGCGAGAAGCTGCTCGCGCGGACCGACGCCCTCGTCGCCTCGTCGCCGGAAACGGCCCACGCCGCGGCGCAGCGCTTCCCCGGCGAGTACCGGATCGTCGCGGAAGGGGTCGACGCTGAGCTCTTCAGGCCGGCGGAGAAACGGCAGCTCGTCGTCCTCGAATGGCGTCCGATCGAGCGTCCGCTCGCGCGTGCCGTCCAGCGCGCGCTCCGTCAGCTGCCGGACTGGGAGCTCGTCTACCTGCGGACGAAGAAGCTGGCCGGTCGCCCGGCGGTGCCGGCGAAGCTGCGGGGCAGGGCGCGCGTGCGGACCGCGCGCGACGGCAAGAGCAGGGCGCCGATCCTCGGCGAGGCGGCGATCTTCGTGCCGGCGCTCGACGGGCTCTCGCGGGTGTCGCTCGAAGCGGCCGCCGCCGGAGCGGCGATCGCGTCTCCCCCGGGCGTCCAGGAGCAGCCCGAGCTCGCCGCCGCAGCCCTCGCCCGCTTCGCCGAGAACGAGCCGCTCCGCAAGCAGCTCTCGGAGGAATCGAGGCGCGGCATCGCGGGCAAGACGTTCGCCGACGTCGGCGCCGAGCTCGAGGAGTTGTACGAGAGCCTCGGCAAGCGGCGACGGACGCCCAAGCCGCCAGAGCCGCTCGCGGACCGTGACTGGATCCTCGCCGACCTGCACCTGCACACCTCGTGGTCGGCCGACTGCTCGGTCGAGGTCGAGGACCTCCTCGAATACGCGGAGCACGCGGGCCTCGGCGCGATCGCGGTCACCGACCACAACGTCTTCGGCGGCGCGCTCGAGGCCGTCGAGCTCGCACGTGAGCGTGACCTGATCGTGATCGCGGGCGAGGAGATCAAGACGGACAACCAGGGCGAGGTGATCGGGCTCTTCCTGAAGGAGGAGATCCCGCGCGGCATGTCCTTCGCGGAGACGATCGCCACGATCAAGGCTCAGGGCGGGCTCGTCTACCTCCCCCATCCGTTCGACCGTATGCACTCGATCGCGAACCCGGCGACGCTGCACCGCCACCTCGGCGACATCGACGTGTTCGAGGTCTACAACGCACGCCTGCTCTTCGAGGCTTACAACGACGAGGCGCTCCGATTCGCGCGCAAGTACAACCTGACGA
>VAXT01000059.1 GCA_005883245.1 Actinomycetota bacterium
CACGAGCGTGTTCCCGTCGATCGGCGCGGTCAACCCGGCGCTAACCGCGATGGCGAACTCACTCCGTGTGGGCGACCACCTGCTCGAGCGGATGGGCGCGAAGGCGGAGGCTGCGGCGGCGGCCTAGCCTGCTTGCTGAGAGCCGCCGGGGTGCAGGCTCGCGGTGATCTTCTCGATCGCCTCGCGCTCCTCCGGGCTGACCGCCTCGCCCTCCTCCTTGTGCGCCTTGGCGACTGCCCCCGCGACCTCGAGCACGAAGTGCCGGTACCCCTCGACCTCGCCCGCATCCGCCTTCTGCTCCAGTAGCTCGACCGCTTGGGTCAGCTTGCCGAGCCCTTCGTGCTCCAGCTGCTCCGCCGAGTCGTAGCGTTTCACGGGCGGCTTCTCGGCGACGATCGAGTCGAGCAGCTCGCTCTCCCCGCGCTCCTGACGCGCCTCCGCATACGTCTTCGAGAGCGCCCAGCTCTCGCGGAAGCTCCCGCCCTTCGAGGCCATCAGCGCGTACATGCCTGCCGCGGTCGGCCCCTCGCGAACGAGCTCCCACTCCTCCTCTGTGAAGTCGGCCTTGCCGGTCATGTGGTCTCCTTTCGTCGCTGGGAGATTAGGTCACGCGCGCTCTCTGAGGACGACCACCTCGTCGGCGAGGTCGACGCCCTCGGGGCGGTGGGTGATCAGGAGGATCGTGCGCCCGCGCGCGGCGGAGAACACGTCCGCGACGAGCTTCTTCGCGGTCGGCGGATCGAGATGCGCCGTCGGCTCGTCCAGCACGAGCACCGGCGCATCGGTCAGGAGCGCCCGCGCGAGCACGATGCGCTGGCGTTGCCCGCCCGAGAGCTCGCGGCCCTCTTCGCCGACGAGCGTGTCCAGTCCGTCGGGGAGGCTCTGCACCCAGCTCAGGATGCGTGCGGCGCCCAGGGCTCGGGCCAGCTCCTCGTCGTTCGCTTCCGGCCTGGCGAGCTTGAGGTTGTCCCGGATGCTCGCCGAGAAGAGATGCGCGTCCTGGCCGGCGACGGCGATCATGCTGCGCACGTCCTCCTGGCGGTAGCAGCGCAGGTCCTGGCCGTCGAACGTCACTCGGCCCCGCTCCGGGTCGAGGAAGCGGAGGAGAAGCTTGACGACCGTCGTCTTGCCGGCCCCGCTCGGGCCGAGCAGGACGACTCGCCGCCCCGGGTCGAGGCGCAGGCTGAAGCCGTCGAGCGCCGGCCGCTCACCCGGGCCGTAGCGGGCCCGGACGTCTTCGAGCTCGATCGTGACGGGGCTCTGCGGTGCGGCCAGCGGCTCCACTGGGTCGACGATCCGCGGCACGCGATCCGTCAGGTCGAGGATCCGCCTGCCCGCCGCGAGGGTCGCCTGCAGCTCGCGGACCGCCTCGCTCAGAGGCTGAACGGCCTCGAAGGCGGCCAGAGCGAGGAGGCCCAGGAGAGCGATCAACACGCGGTCGAGGCGCCCCTCCGCATGCGCCTGAACGCTGACCGCGAGCACGACGACGACCGTCACCCCGGTCACGAGCAGGCGCAGGGCGTCGCCGAGCCCGTCGGCGAATGCGGCTCGGCGGGAGATGCGGACGAGCGTCGAGTCGGCTCTGCGCATCGTGCGTAGCCGATCGCGCTCGAGGCCGAACGCCGCGAGCTCGGCGCTTCCGGCGAGCGTCTCGACGAGCTCTGACGTGAGCGCTCCACGGGCCTCGGCGTAGCGGACGGACGTCCGCCGGGACACGGACGCAGCCGCCAGGGGCACGACGATTCCACCGAGGAACAGCCCGGCGGCGAGCACCACGCCCGCGGCCGGCAGGAAGATCGCAGCGAGCGCCACGGACGCCGCGCCCGCGATCAGAGCTACGAGCGGAGGCTCGAGGCCGCGCAGGTAGAGGTTCTGGAGCGAGTCGACGTCGCCGACGAAGCGCGAGAGCAGGTCGCCGCGCCGCGTGTCCTCGAGCTGCACCGGTGCCAGCGGCTCGACCGCCTCGTACACCTGCGCGCGGGCGCGGCCGAGCGAGCGCAGCGCGACGTCGTGCGAGGCCAGCCGCTCCAGGTAGCGGGCCAGCGGGCGGGCGAGCCCGAAGAAGCGGACGCCGACGATGGCCGCGCTCAGCGAGAGCACGGCCGGATGCTCGGCAGCCCGCGAGATCAGAAAGCCGGCCGTCGCCATGAGGCCGACGCCGAACAGGATCGTCAGCACCCCCAGGAGCGCGGCGAGCGCGAGCCGCGTGCGGCGCACGTCGGTGATCAGCATCAGCCTGCGGATCGTCGCCGTCACAGGACCTCGTCCGTGATCGCCGCCCTGCCCTTGCCGTCGGCGAGAATGACGATGCGGTCCGCATGCTCGACGAGCTCGGGTCGGTGTGCGATCAGCAGCACCATGCGGCCTGCGCGGAGCCGCTCGACGGACTCGGCGACAACCGCGGCGCTCGTCCGGTCGAGGTCGGCCGTCGGCTCGTCGAGGATGACGAGCGGTGCGTCGCGCACGAACGCACGGGCCAGCGCGATGCGACGGCTCTCACCGGCGGACAGAGGACGGCCCCCGTCGCCGACGAGCGTCTCGTAGCCCAAGGGCAGCGCCTGGACGAACCGGTCGGCGCCTGCGAGCACGGCCGCGTCGCGAACCGAGCGCTCGGTTGCGCCCCGGTCGCCGAGACGAATGTTGTCGGCGATCGTGCCGCGGAAGATGGTCGGCCGCTGCGGCACCCACGCGATCTGCTCGCGCCAGAAGTCGGCCCGGCAGTCGGCGAGATCGAGACCCCCGACGGAGATCCGGCCGCCGACCGGATCGATGAAGCGCAGGAGCAGGCTCCCGACGGTCGTCTTCCCGGAGCCGCTCGGCCCGACCAGGGCCACGGTCTCGTCCGGGTAGAGCTCGAGATCGAGCCCGTCGAGCACGAGCCCCGGCCGCGACGGGTACGCGAACGAGACCGCCTCGAAGCGGACGGTCGCACTCATCGCGCTCGGCGCGATCAGGTTCGGCTCCGGCCTCGAGGGCAGCTCCTCGTCGACCAGCTCCAGCATCCGCTCCGCGACAGCGACTCCGTCGGCGCTCGCGTGGAACTGCGCGGCGAGCTGCCGCATGGGGAGGTAGAGCTCCGGCGCGAGGACCAGCACCGTCAGGCCGGCCTGGAAACCGAGGCCACCCTCGACGAGGCGCACGCCGGCGGTGACGGCAACGAGCGCGACGCCGAGGGTCGCGGCCAGCTCGAGCACGGCTCCCGAGAGAAACGCGACGCGCAGGGTGCCGATCGTCGTTCGGCGATAACGCTCTCCGATCTCGTCGAGCGCCGCGGCCTGTTGCCGCCCGCGGTTGAATGCTCGCAGCGTCGGCAGGCCGCGGACGACGTCGAGGAAGTGGGTCGAGAGCAGCCGAAGCGCCAGCCAACGCTCCCGGGTGCGCTCCTCGGTGTAGCGGCCGATCAGCCACATGAAGACCGGCACGAGCGGCAGCGTGATCAGCATCAGCGCGGCCGAGATCGGGTCGATCGCGACCACGAGACCGAGCACCGCGACCGGAACGATGACCGCGAGCACGACCTGCGGGAGGTAGCGGGCGAAGTACGCCTCGAGCCCCTCGACGCCCTGCACCGCGGTCGCCGCGATCTCGCCGGTCTCGGCTCCGTCAGTAGCGAGCGGCTGGGACCGAAGCCTGCGCTCCACCAGCTCGAGGCGTAACTCGGAGAGGACGGTCGAAGCCGCGCGGCGCCCGGCCACTTCGAAGCCCCAGGTCAGGACGCTTCGCCCGGCGAAGGCGAGCGCGAGCAGCACGAGGTCGAACGCAACATCGTCCAACGACGCGCCCGAGAACCCCAGCGCCACGATCCGCGCGATCAACACCGCCTGCACGAGGACGAGCCCAGCCGACGCAGCGCCGAGGATCGCATCGAGGACGAGTAGGCTGCGCACCGGAGCCGCACGGCGCACGAGGGCCTGGTCGAGGAGACGCATGGTCAGCCTGCGGGCGAGCCGCCTGTCGGAGGCGCGAGCGCTTCAGGCAGCTGGACGCCCTCGCCGGTGACCCGTGCGCGAAAAACGTAGTACGACCAGCTCTGGTAGACGAGGATGATCGGCAACATGATCAGCGCGACGACCGTCATCACGGCGAGCGTGTAGTGCTGAGACGCGGCGCCCGGGACGTCGAGGCTGTTGCTGAAGTCGGTGCTCGAGACCATGACCCGCGGATAGAGGCCGGTGAAGAGCGTCGCCACAGCCGCGACCGTCCCGAGCGCGGTCATCGTGAACGCCAGCACACTTCTCCCCGCGTAGACGAGGAAAGCAGCCACCGCGAGAGCCGCGATGCCGGCGGCGGCCGGCACGACGACCGGGAAGACGTCCTTGTCGTTGCGGTCGACGGCCACGACCACAGTCCAAATCACGAATGCGGCGCCGACAGCGGTCGCGGGCAGTGCCAGCCTCCGGGCGGCGGTGCGAACGCGCTCGTGGAGGTCGCCGGTCGTACGGAGCGTCAGGTAGTTCGCGCCGTGGAAGGCGAAGAGCAGCACGAACGCGATGCCCGCGAACACCGTGTAGCCCGTGAACAGGTCGACCAGGTTGCCGTCGTAGTCATTGTTCGAGTTGATCGGCACGCCGTGGATCAGGTTCGCGAGCGCGATGCCCCAGACGAGCGCGATCCCGGTGCTGCCGAGCGCGTTCGCCCACAGCCAGGCGGTCCGCCACCTCGTGCTCTCGCCCTTCTCGCGCCACTCGAACGAGACCACGCGGATGATCAGGAAGAAGAGGAGGAGGAGGAGCGCGAGGTAGAAGCCCGAGAACATCGTCGCGTACCAGGCCGGGAACGCCGCGAACGTCGCCGCGCCGGCCACGACGAGCCAGACCTCGTTCCCGTCCCAGACCGGCCCTATCGATTCGAACATCGCGCCGCGCTCAGATTCGTTCCGGGGAACGAACGGCAGCAGCATGCCCACGCCGAAGTCGAAGCCCTCGAGCAGGAAGTAGCCGCTCCAGAGGACGGCGATCAGGCTGAACCAGAGGATCTGGAGGTCCATCAGTACGTCGCCGCCGGTTCGGGCAGCTCATCGCGCGTCGTCGGCCGGTCGGGCCGCGCGTAACGCCGCATGAGGACGAAGTCGACGATTCCGAGGATGAGGTAGAGGCCGATGAAGAACGCGAGGCTGACCGCGATCCAGGCGGTGCCCACGCTCGGCGAATTTG
The DNA here is from genome assembly GCA_005883245.1 of Actinomycetota bacterium. Taxonomy (GTDB): domain Bacteria; phylum Actinomycetota; class Thermoleophilia; order Gaiellales; family Gaiellaceae; genus VAXT01. The sequence continues at coordinate 5,154 of VAXT01000059.1, forward strand.
CCTGGTCGGTCTTCAGCAGACCCTGGACGATCCACGGCTGGCGCCCCATTTCCGTCAGCACCCAGCCTGCCGTGGCCGCGATGTACGGAAACGCGATCGCGACGATCGCCGTCCACTGGAACCAGCGCGCCGTCTCGAGCTTCCGCTTCCAGTACAGCCACGCACCGAGGGCGGAGATCAGGAACATGAGCACGCCCATGTAGGCCATGACCCGCATCGACCAGTAGATGACTCGGATGTTCGGCATGTAGTTGCCGGAGCCGTACTTGCTCTCCTCCTGGGCCTGCAGCTCGTTGAGGCCCTGAACCTGGCCGCTGAACGACCCGGTCGCCATGTACGACAGGACTCTCGGGATCGTGATCGAGAACGCCGGGGTCTGGTCGCCCTCCGTGAAGCCCCCGATCTGGAAGGCGGAGAAGCCGCACGGCTCGCACGTGTTCCACTGCGCCTCGGAGGCGGCGATCTTCATGCTCTGCGCGCTCGTCACCGCCTCGCCGAAGCGGTTGCCGACGACCAGCTGGAGCAGTGTGACCGGCACCGCGACGATCAGCGCGAGCTTCGCAGCGCGGCGGAACAGCTCGACGTCCTGGCCGCGCAGGAAGTGCCAGCAGCAGACGCCGAGCATCACGATCGACCCGAAGATGAGCCCGGCGAGCATCGTGTGCAGGTACGCCCGCAGTGCGAACTCGTTGGAGAGGAGCTTCCAGACGCTCGTCAGCTGCGCCTCCCCGTTCACGATCTTGTAGCCGACCGGGTGCTGCATCCACGAGTTGGCGACGAGGATGAAGTACCCCGAGAGCCAACTGCCGAGCACGGCGATCCAGATCGTCGCGAGGTGGACCCGCGGCGAGAGCCGGTTCCAGCCGAAGATCCAGAGCCCGAGGAAGGTCGACTCGAGCATGAACGCGGCGAGCCCCTCGATCGCCAGCGGCGCGCCGAAGACGTTGCCCACGTACTTCGAGTACACCGACCAGTTCATCCCGAACTCGAACTCCTGGACGAGCCCGGTGGCGACGCCGATCGCGACGTTGATCAGGAGCAGGGTCCCGAAGAAGCGCGTCAGCCGCAGCCAGGCTTCGTCGCCCGAGCGGTACCAGAGCGTCTGCATGATCGCGACGAGCGGCCCCAGGCCGAGCGTCAGGGGCACGAACAGGAAGTGGTAGAGCGAGGTCGTCGCGAACTGGACTCGGGCCAGGTCGACCCCCGTCGAGGCGAGCAGCATCATGGCGGAATACTTGGAGGCAAGGTGCGATTTGCACATCGCCCAAAGGGGAGCAACATCACACTCTGGAGAGCAAGCGTCGCGACCGCACCCAGCACCATCATCGTGACGTTCGTGCCGAGCACGCCGAGTGCTCCCGTGGCCGTCCCGAACTCGCCCAGCCCGGCCGCTACACCGAGGTAGGCGGCAGCAGGGATGGTCGTCACCGAGATCGCCACGCCGACGCCTGCGCTGGCGCGGGTTTCGAGAGCGAGCATGCCCGCGATTCCAGCGGCCAGGGCGACGGCGATCGTCTCGTTGTTGACGCTCGTGAGGCTGCCGAGGGCACCTGTTTCCTGGAGGTTGAACCCGGACGGCAGCAGGTCGAGGGCATCCTGGGCCAGCGCGAAGATCGCCGCAGCGGCGGTCGCGGTTGCCAGGCCAAGTGCCAGGGTCAGAAGAGCCCGGACGGCGAGAGCTGGTTGACGGCCGACGACGCCGACGCCGATCGCGGTGATGGGCAGCAGGTCGGGGCTAACGGCCATCGCACCGACGATCAGGATCACGTTCGTATCGACCACGCCGTAGCAGGCGATCACGCCGGCCACGAACATGAATGCCAGGTAGCGCGCGAGCGGGCGGGCGTTGAGCCAGGCCGTGCCGAGGACGTCGGCCCAGACGAGGCTCGCCTCGCCCGGTCCCGCCGCCAGCGAGCCGACGACTTCCATGCGCGTGAGCGAGATGTCACTCGTCGGCACGCCTTGACGGCGCAGCGTCTCCAATAGCGCGTCGACCGCTCCCGGGCGGACCGTCGCAGAAACGATCGAGCGACCCGCTCGCGTTGCTGGGACGACCCTCACCCGACTCACGCCCTCGACTTGGTCGAGCAACTCGGCGACTGTCGACATCACTGTCGAGTTGCCAAACACCTCGAGATTGATCATGGGCCCGAGCCTAGTCCGTGTCGCGAGTACGCCTGTGACGTATCGTGAACCGAGCCACCAAAAGGAGAGTGATGACTGAGAGATCGCTTGATGAGCTCGGTCCCGTCGACTACGCCGTCGTCGAGTTTCCGGCGGGCGCAAGCAACTTCACGGGCGAGATGACGAAAGAGCTGGTGGCGCTGGTCGACGCCGGAACGATCCGCTTGATCGACGTTCTGATCCTCACCAAGGAGGAGGACGGGACCGTCGACGCGATGGAGCTTTCCGATATCGAAGAGCTGGGAGAGCTGGAAGCGCTCGAGTCCGAGCTCGCGGAGCTGCTGGCTGCGGAAGACGTTGCGCATCTCGCCGCCGCCATGGAGCCGGGAAGCACCGCTGGAGTGCTCGTCTGGGAGAACCTGTGGGCTGCACCGTTCGCATCAGCCGCTCGGCGCTCGGGTGGTCAGCTGATCGCCAACGGACGGATTCCGATCCAGGCGATCATCGCCTCAATCGAGGCCGATGAAGCATCTACAACAGAAGGAGCCTGAGAATGCCCCTGAGAGCAGCACGTGCAGGAAGAGTCGGTGTCATCGGCGCGCCGGTCGCAAAGACCGCGGTCGTGGCCAAGGCCGTTTCACCCGGCCCCTCGCCGGTAGCGAAAACCGCGGTCGTTGCCGCGGCCGTGACTCCCGGCCGGCCCGGCCGGCGCCGCCGCGGGCGAATCTAGTTCGTACAAACCGGATGATTCGCCGACCTCTCGGGGCGGCAGAGCCGGCGAGCGTCGCGCGGTCTGGGCTCAGAAGACCGTGGCCCAGTCGTTCTTGACGCTGACGACTGTCCAGCCGCTCGTGTCGGCCTGCTCGAGCGCCTGCTCGGCGCCGCTCGTGTAGTCGAACTCTCGCTCGGCGTCGTCGTGGAGGACGAGCAGGCGGAGAGAGGCCTTGTCCGTGTGTTGCGTGAAGTCCAGCATCGGGATGTCCCTGATCGTGCCGCCATGCTCGTCACGCGTGTACTCGAACGTGGACGCGCTGCCGATCACACGCTCACGCGGTACGCCATAGACCTCGTGGCTGATCGGCCGCATGAAGTCACGACCGCCACCCGAGGCTATGTAGTTCGAAAATCCATTGGCCTCCAGGAAGCCCAGCAGCTCGACCATCGGCGCATACGCCGTTTGGAGGTACCTGCGCGCGAGCGTCGGATGTTGTGCGGAACGGAGGAAAGCGTCTGCCTCGCTCTCAAAGTCCTCCACGCTGATTCCCTCGTACGCAGCGAGGATTCCGCCCGCGAGCGTTCGCACGTTCGTGTCGTCGCCCGCGTAGTGATCGGCCATCACCTTTCCGAACCAGCCATAGTCGCGCTCGAACGCCGCCTTCCAGGGTTGGCGCTTCTGCAACTCCGGCTTCGCGTCCGCCATCGCGACAAGACGCCGAAGAATGAAGTCGAGCTGGATCGGCATCGGCTTCTCGCACCACAGCGTCCCATCGTTGTCGAACACTGCGACGCGCTCGTCGACCGGCACGGCATTCGACACTGTCCGGTCGACGAACTCGACGAGCGCCTCTCTCGCTGGGCCATCCCTCCAGCTCGCTAGCGATCCTGACATGCGCCGAGCCCTTCTACTTCGCGTTGGCTCTGGTTCCAAAACAAACCTCAACCCCAATCAACTTCGCGCCACCCCGAATCATCCGGACGGCGTGAGAGGCCGAATACCAACCGACGACTATGTGAATACATTGACCGCTCGTGCGATGACGAGGCCGAGGATGCCGAGCGAGACGAGCGACTGGACGCCCATCGCGATCTTCGCCCAGGGGACGAGCGGCATGACGTCGGTGGGGCTGAATGCGGTCGCGTTGGTGAAGCCCAGGTAGAGGTAGTCGATGAACCGGGGCTGCCAGTCGTCCCACCCGAGCTCCGGGTTCAACTGCTGCGGAAACGCGAGGTCCGGGCGAGTCCGCTCGCGGTGGGCGCGGGCTGCGGCGCCGCCGCTGTCGAGCTCCCAGTAAAGGAGCGAGAACGCGATGTTGTTCGACACCCAGACGACCGATCCCGCCGCGAGCACGTCTCCGGCCGAGTTCGTCTCCGGACCGCCCTGAATGAGGTCGGAGATCAGCGCGACAGTCGCCCAGAGCGAGCCGAACACCAGGACGCAGACCAGCCCGATCGAGAGCCCTCGGAGCAGCCTGGAGCGGCGGGTGATCTCGCCCGGATCCCCCACGATCACGGCGACAAGGAGCAGCCCCTCGATGAGCGGCAGAACCCAGTTCGGACCTGGACGCACTCCATTCGGCAGCAGAAACGTCAACACCATCGCGGATACGACCGCACCCGCCATCGGCCAGCGCGGTTCGCCGGTTACCGGCCTCTCCTTGTCGGCTTCAGCGGACACGGGCCAGGCTTTCGGCCTCGGCGTCGGATGCGCCGACTGGAACGAGAACGATCACGGTGTCGCCCGACCGTACGTCGGGAGGTCGGCCATCGGCGGCGATGCTCAGGCGCCCATCGCGTGCAACCGCGAAGAGCGGGACTTCTGCCTGTCCGGCAGGGAAGCTGCCTGCGCTCCTGCTCACGATCCGCGCGCCGGCGGCAAACTGCCGGTCGAGCTCGGCGAACGTGAGCGAGCGGTTGCCGAGGATGCCGGCCTCGCTCGACGGTGGCAGCAGGTCCGGCTCGTCGGGGTGGGGAGCGACTCGATAGACATGCTTGTGGCCGAGCTCGTCCCGAAGCTCAGCGGCGCCGAGGGTGTTGAAGTCGTCGCTGTGCGTCAGCAGCAATGCATCGGTGATCTCCTCGAGCTCAGCTTCGCGGCTGACCGCGTCGACCATGATCTTGCCCCGGTCCGCGTCGAGGCCGGCATCCCGGGCGGCCGTCTGGTGATCGGGTGGCCCGACCCACATGCGCACCGCAACGCCGGATCGTGTGAGGGCCGCGGCGATCTCGCGCGCCCACGAATGGCCGCTGACGATGAGCACCAGCCGGCGACCCGCTCCAGCCACCCCGAGCATCCGAGCGGCGACCGTGGCCGTGAGCCCGTAGACGACGACAGTGCCGAAGATCGCCACGAAAACGATCGGGAGGACATTGTCCGCGCCGGGAACCCCCTTCTGTGCCAGCTCGGGGCCGAACGCGGACGCCGTCGCCCCGGCGACGATTCCTCGGGGGGCCATCCACGCCACGAACGCCTTCTCGTGCCGGCTGAACGACGAGCCAAGCGTCGTCAGTGCCACGGCGGCGGGCCGAATGACCAGGATCATGACGGCGAGCAAGACGAGCGCCTGCGGCATCACGGATCCAACGTCGTCGGGTGAAACGGAGGCCGCGACGAGCACGAACAACACCCCGATGAGAAGCTGGACGAGCGTCTCTTCGAACTCGAAGAGCGAGCGGCTGATGTCGATGCTCCGCTGGTTGCCGACTGCGACTCCGATGAGCACGGCGGCCAGGAGACCCGCGTCATCGCGGATCAGGTCGGCACCCACGACGGCGGCCACGACGACCATCAGGGTGGCCGGGACGATCATCCGCGGCTCGCTCCGGTGGACTTCGCGGAGCAGCAGCAACAGAGCGGGCGCGCCGACGACTGCTACGAGCGCGCCGACACCGAGCGAGAGCAGCATCGCGCCGGGTTGCCAACCCGTACCAGAGCTCACGCCCGCGAACACGATCACGCCGAGCAACGCCCCGATCGGATCGACGAGCGTCCCCTCCCACTTCAGGAGGGAACGGACGTCCCGCGTCGGACGGATGAACGCGAGCAGGGGCAGGATGACCGTC
>VAXT01000060.1 GCA_005883245.1 Actinomycetota bacterium
GACGCGGACGGCGAACGCCTCCTTGCCGGTCCGCGCGTTGAGGACGTGCACGGCATCGCCGACGCCTGAGGTCACCCACACGCGGCGGCCGTCGGGGCTGAAGGCGAGGTCGTGGGCGACGAACGGAAGCGAGATCCGCCGCACGACCCATGGATGGAGGGCATTGGTCACGTCGACGATCGCGATCTGGGACGCATGCTCCCCGAGCGCGATCCACAGCCGGTGTCCGCCTGGGCCGAGGGCCATGTGGTGCACGCCCGCGCCGACGAACACGCGCCCCACGATGCGTCTCGCCCCGAGCCCGATCACGCTCAACTCACCGCGCGAGTCGTCTGTGACGTACGCAAGTGTCCTCAGCAGGTCGGCGACGACGATGTGCGGCGCACCGAAGTCGCGCCAGACTCTCAGCGTCCTCAGCGAGCCCTGACCGAGTAGCGTCACCGCGCCTGAGGCGGGGCTCGCGACGACGACTTTCTTCTGTGCGACGGCGACGCCCTGAGGATCGGCCGGCAGGGAGACGCGAGCGAGCACTCTGCCCGACGAGAGCTCGACTGCAATTAGCTGGTTCTGCCGCTCGGCAGTGATTAGCGCTACCGCGTTGCCGCCTGTCGGCGCCGCAGATGCCGACGTCGCGAGCACGAGCGCTGCGAGGGCGAGAGCGCGCTTCATGACCCTTGTACGTGCGCATACACTCGAGAGGTCCGGGAAGATTCGCGGGTGACGCGTGTCGGCCTCCTCTTTCCCGGCGAGATGGGCTCGCTCGTCGGCTCCGCCGTCGACGGGGAGGTGCTCTGGACGAGCGAGGGCCGGAGTGAGGCGACGCGGAGGCGGGCCGAGGCGTTCAGCGATGTCGGAACCGTTCGCGAGCTCGTCGCCGAGAGCGAGGTCGTGATCAGCCTCTGCCCACCGGCAATTGCCGAGGACGTGGCCGGCGAGGTGGCCGCCGAGGGATTCGAGGGGATCTACGTCGAGGGGAACGCGATCGCTCCGGAGCGCGTCAGGCGGATCGCCGGCTACCTGCGGTGTGTCGACGGCGCCGTCATCTCGGCCGGGGACGTGAACCTGTACCTGTCGGGCGACCCTGCGGATGTCGCTTCGGTCGCCTCGCTCTTCGCCGCAGGCGAGGTGAAGCCGATCCCGCTCGAGGGCGGCGTCGGCTCGGCCTCGGCCCTGAAGATGGCGTTCGGCGGCTGGAACAAGATCGGGACCGCGCTCACCGCGCAGGCGTACGCGATCGCGCGCGTGTACGGCGTCGAGGCCGCGCTGGCCGGCGAAGGCGTCGACAGCGGGCGATTCGTTCGTTCAGCACGGAAGGCCTGGCGCTGGGCTCCCGAGATGAAGGAAGTAGCGGACACGTGCGAAGCGCTCGGTCTGCCCGGCGGGATGGGCCGCGGAGCCGCGGAGCTGTTCGAGCGCTGGGAGGCCCACCGCGACCGCCCGGCGGAGCTCGATCAGCTCCTGGACGACCTCACTCCACGCGGCGACTGATCGTCCGCACGTCGCGCACGAACAGGACGGCCAGGGTTGCGCTCAGGCTGATCGCGGTCGCGGCGAGGATCGTCTCTCGAGTGCCGATCAGCTCGGCGATCGGGCCCGCGACGGCTAGGCCAAGCGGAATGAGCACCCACGAGCCGAGCGCGTCGTAGGAGTAGACGCGGGAGAGCTTCTCCTGCGGGATCTCCTGCTGCATCGTCGTGTCCCACATGATTCCGAAGGTCTCGGTGCCGATCCCGGCGAGCGCGGCCAGCACGATCAGGACCGCGACCGGCATGGGACCGGCAAGCCCGAGCAGGAACGGCATCGTGAGCAGGACGCCGATCGTCGCCGTGATCAGGAGCCGCTGCGGTCGGAGGCGGAGCAGGATCAGGCCGCCGACGACGAGCCCGAGCGATTCCGCAGTGAGGATCAGTCCCCAGGCAGCCGCTCCTCCTAGATTGTCCTTGGCGATCGCCGGCCCGAGGACGCCCTGGACGCCAAGCTCGACCGCGTTCACGAACCCGAACTGGAGCACGATCACCCACAGCCATGTGCGCGTGCTGAACTCGTACCAGCCTTCGCGAAGCTCGGCGAAGAAGTTCGCCGCCTCCATCTTCAGCGTGCTCGGTAGATGGATCAGGGCGAGGAAGAGCGCGGCGGCGAAGAACGACGCTGCGTCGACGGCGATCCCGACTCCCGGGCTCGTGGCCGCCACGACGAGGCCTCCGAACGCGGCGCCTCCGATCCAACTCGCGTTCTGGCCCAGGCGGAGGATCGCGTTCGCCGGCTGGAGCAGCCGCTGAGGGACGGTCTGCGGGACGATTCCAGTCGCAGCCGGGAAGAAGAACGCGGAGCTGAGGCCGTTGATCGCACCGAGCGCCGCCAGCTGCCAGACCTCGGCCTGGCCGGTCAGCAGCAGGACCGCGATCACACCCTGCGAGAGACCGCTGACGATGTTCGATGCCACCATCACGCGATGACGCGGCAAGCGGTCGGCCCAGATCCCGCCGACGAGCAGGAAGAGCACCTGCGGGATCGATCGCGCGGCGAGAACGAAACCGAGGTCGGCTTTCGAGCCGGTCAGGTCGAGAACGGCGAACGCGAGCGCGACGTTCGCGAACGCGTTGCCGACGAACGAGGTCGTCCGGCCGAGGAAGAGGAATCGGAACTCGCGCTGGCCGAGCGGCCCGGCGCGGAGGCGGTCAATCATGGAGCCGACGGGACTCGAACCCGTGCCCTATTGCCTGCCAGGCAATCGCTCTCCCAACTGAGCTACGGCCCCTGGTTGCCGGGTCAGTGTAGCCGTGAGATCGAAATCGTCAGCCCAATTGATTCGCCGCTTTTGATTGTTCAGGCACGGGCTCAGACAAAGCGCGATCTCGGGACGACCCTCAACCCGAGCGATCGGAATGAAGAAGCACCGATCGAGCTCGAGGTTGTAGGCAGCGATCGCATCGACCTCCTCGGAGGTGTACGGACGGCGGATGAAACCGTCTGCTGATCTTCGCGCGCTCTGGCACATGACAACGACGACTTCTCCTCTACGCGTAGCCCACTTGCACTGCACACGCAGAAGACGATCTTCTAGATCAAAGATCATGTCGTATCGCCCACCCTCAGCGACCGGCTTGTAAACCTCGATACCAAGCTTCGTCGCCGCGAGTTGGATCGCCAGTTCGGCGATGGCTCCCTTCTGATCCGTTGTCATATCCGGCAACCTCCCGATCGCATCGGCTGGGCCGTGTCCGTTTGAGACACCCACAACGCGGGCTACACTCTGAGCGGACGCACAAAGGACCAACGAACCTCTGACTTCACTCGAACAAGCACGCCGAATCGCCGGCCTCGCCGAGGACAAGCTGGCCCAGGAGATCGTCATCCTCGACATGCGGCCGGTGTGCGCGTACACCGACTACTTCGTCGTCTGCTCCGGCCAGAACTCGCGGCAGACGCGCGCGATCGTCGACGAGGTTCGCCATGGCCTCAAGCACGGCGACGAGCGGATCCTCCCGCACGCGGTCGACGGGGAGCGCGAGGGTGACTGGATCGTCGCCGACTACCTCGACGTCGTCCTGCACGTCTTCACCCCCGAGACCCGCGACTACTACGGGCTCGAGGAGCTCTGGGACGACGTGCCGTCGATCGAGCACGCGACCGCGAGCTGAGCCGCCGAAGCCTCAGCGTTCCGGCAACAGGATGGTTGCTGCTACGCGGATCGCACTACCGCCGTCGCATCTCTTCTGCACCGCGAACACAGTTGCTTGACGGCGGGCCACGTCCTCGCCGCTGGCGCCGCACGGAACCGGGTATTCGAGAACGAAGGCGCCGGCGTTCAGCAGCGCTGTTGCCGTACCCCAGGAAGAGGGGAGCGAGACGCGAACGAATCCGCACCCATGCCAGCCGGCTCCCCGGATCGTCAGCGCACCTCTATCTGTCGTCGCAGCAGTCAGCGAGGGCGTGTGGCTGGGTGGACACGCGGATCCACATGTCAGAACGAGCAGCGCGGTAGCCATGCTCCTCACCACGGGAAATACGGTTCGTAGCCGGCGGAAGGTCCACTACCGGTAGAGGCCGAGCGCCTCGACCAGCCGCGCAACTCCGGGCGGGACGAGATCGTCGATCATCTCGCCGGCGGCGACGCGCCTGCGCACCTCGCTCGACGAGACGTTCGGCGAGTCGAGCTCGAACGTGAGCACGCGGTCGCCGTAGCGGCTGAGGTCGGGTTTCGGGTAGCCGGCGCGGGTGCCGACTCCGAGCTCGACGTGCTTCAGCACCTCGTCCGGCTCCTTCCAGGTGCCGAACGCCGCGGCCTGGTCTGCGCCGAGGATGAAGACGGCGTCGTCGAAGCGGCTCCCACGGAGTGCGTCGACCGTGAACGCGTTCGCCTCGAGCTGGACGTCCGCGTCCGGGAATGCGGCTCGTGCGAGCCTCAGTCGCGTCTCCGCCTCGACGATCGGTGCCTCCCGATGCCCCGGCCGCTCCGCGACGAGGACGACGAGCCGGTCGATCGGCAGCTGCTCGAGCGCCGCCCGCGCGAGCGCGACGTGGCCGTTGTGCGGCGGGTCGAAGCTGCCGCCGAGGAGGCCGATCACGCGAGCTCGACGAGCTCGTCGCCGATCGCGACCTCGTCGCCGGTCTTCGCGCCCGCGGCCTTGAGCGCCTCGGCCAGCTCCTCGTCGCCGGGCGGCCGGCCGGCCACGCGGAAGCCGGTGTCCGTGCGCAGAATCCGGTAGCGGCGCGCGCGCGGCTGCGGCCGGTACACGAGGTAGTCGGCGAGGCCTTCCGGCTTCGCCTCGGGCAGCGCCTCAGGCTCGGGAACGTGCGCGAAGAGCCCGCGCTGGAACTCTTCGATGCCTGCCCCGGTCGCTGCCGACAGGGGATACACGACAGTGATCCGGTCGTCCTCGACCCCGAGCTCCGGCGGGCCGGGCAGCAGATCGACCTTGTTCAGGACGACGACCTGCGGCAGCGCGTCGAGGCCCGCGCCGTACGCGGACAGCTCGTGGTCGATCGCAGCCCAGCGCTCGGCGGGCTCGCCGTCAGCAGCGTCGATCACGTGGACGAGCATCCGCGCACGCTCGAGGTGAGCGAGGAACTCGTGCCCCAACCCCGCACCCTCGCTCGCGCCCTCGATCAGGCCCGGGACGTCGGCAACGGTCAGCTGCCGTCCATCCGGTGCGTCGACAGTTCCCAGCACCGGGGCGATCGTCGTGAACGGGTAGTCGGCGACCTTCGGCTTCGCGTTCGAGATCCGGCGCAGAAGAGACGACTTGCCCGCGTTCGGCAGGCCGACCAGGGCGGCGTCCGCGAGCAGCTTCAACCGCAGCTCGAGGTCGCGCTCCTCACCCGGCAACCCGACCTCGGCGAACCTCGGCGCCTGACGCGTCGGCGTCGCGAACCGCCGATTCCCGCGGCCCCCCGCACCGCCCCGCGCGAGCATCACGCGCGCGCCGGGGCTGGCGAGGTCGGCCACGAGCTGGTCGCCCTCGAAGACCTGCGTCCCCGCGGGCACGCGCAGCTCGACGCTCTCTCCCGTCGCGCCGTGCTTGCCCGACCCGCCGCCGGACTGCCCTCCCTTCGCCTCGATCCAGGTCCTACGCTGGAGCTCGGAGAGATCGCGCAGGTCCGCATCGGCCATGGCCGATACGTCGCCGCCCGGACCGCCGTCGCCGCCGTCGGGCCCGCCCTTCGGGACGTGCTTCTCCCGCCGGAAGCTGAGCGCACCGTCGCCGCCGCGCCCGGCCTTGACCCGAATGCGCGCGCGGTCGTGAAACACCGCTAGCCGGTCGGGGTGACGGAGACGACGCGGCGCTCGCCGCTCGCCTGGAACTCGACCGTACCCTCGCGCTTGGCGAAGATCGTGTCGTCACGTCCGATCCCGGCGCCGTTGCCCGGGCGGAACTTCGTGCCGCGCTGGCGGACGAGGATCATCCCCGCCTTCACCGTCTGGCCGTCGTAGATCTTCACGCCGAGGCGCTTGGCCTGCGAGTCGCGGCCGTTCCTCGACGAACCGAGTCCCTTCTTGTGTGCCATCTAGCTCTCTTCCTTCTTCGTTGTCGCGGCGGGCTTCTTCGTCGCCGGTGGAACCTCCCGGTTCCCCCGGGCCCCCTCCCCAGGTCCGCTGCTGCGGACAGGCCGCTTCGCGGCCGGCTTCTTCGCAGCCGTGCTCCGCTTCGCGCCGATCGACGTGATCTCGATCTGCGAGAGCGAGCTTCGGTAGCCCGTGTGCCGCCGGTAGCCCGTGCGCCTGCGGTATTTGCCGATCCGGATCTTCTCCCCCTTCACGTGCCCGAGCACTTTGGCGGTGACCTGGATCCTGGGCTTGAAATCCGCCTTCCCGTCGCCGCCCACGAACAGGAGATCCGGGTGGAACGTCTTGCCCTCGTCGGTCTTGACCCGGTCCACGAGCAACTTCTCACCCTCGTGGACGC
>VAXT01000061.1 GCA_005883245.1 Actinomycetota bacterium
ATGGCCGAGGGACCCTCCGCGGGCCTGGCCCTCCTGGACTCGATCGACGAGCGCCTCGCGGGCCACTACCGCCTCGGCGCGGTTCGCGCCCACCTCCTGGAGATGGCCGGCGACACCGAGGGCGCGCTCGAGCACTACCGCGCCGCCGCCGGTCGCACGACCAGCGTTCCCGAGCAGCGCTACCTGGCGCTGAAGGCCGCGCAGCTCAGGCTGGGAGAGACAGAGCCGTCCGCCTCCGGATGAGCAGACGCCACGCGAGGCCGAGCGCGAACATCGAGAGCCCCGCGACGACCGCGCTGAACGGAAGCGTGGCCACGAGGGTCACGCACCCGACGAGCCCGATCGCGTTCAGCGCGCGTGGCCAGCGGCGCCACTTGCCGCGCTGCGTCCAGGCCGACGCGTTGGCGATCGCGTAGTACGTCAGGACGCCGAAGGACGAGAACGCGATCGCGCCGCGCAGGTCGGTCGTCAAGACGAGGATCGTGACCGCCGCGGCGATCGCGAGCTCGGCGTGATCCGGCACACGGTAGCGCGGGTGGACCGAGGACAGCCAGCGTGGCAGGTCGCCCTCCCGGGCCATGGCCAGAGTCGTCCGACCGACTCCCGCGATCAGGGCCAGCAGCGCGCCGAGGCTCGCGACTGCAGCTCCGACGTCGACGAGCGGCACCGCCCAGTCCGCACCGACCGACCGCACAGCGTTCTCGAGCGGCGTCACGCTCGCAGCGAGCTTCTCCGGGCCGAGCACGAGCAGCACCGATGCGGCCACGACCGCGTAGATCGCGACTGTGATGACGAGGGCCAGCGGGATCGCGCGCGGGATCGTCCTCCGCGGGTCGCGAACTTCCTCGCCGAGAGTCGCGATCCGAGCATAGCCGGCGAACGCGAAGAAGAGGAGGCCCGCGGACTGCAGCACGCCGTACAGCCCGTCGGGCAGCCCCCAGCGCAGGTTGCTCGAGCTCGCGTCTCCGCTCCCGAGGATCAGGCCGACCACGATGGCGAGCGCGACGAGCGAGACCGCGACGAGGATCCGCGTCAGGCCGGCCGTCCTCGTGATCCCGCGCAGGTTGACTCCGGTGAGCAGCAGGACCGCCGCAGCCGCGGCCGTCCGCTCGAGCCACCTCGGCCCGGGAACCGCGTACGCGGCAAAGGTCAGTGCCATCGCCGCGCATGACGCCGTCTTGCCGATCACGAAGCCCCAGCCTGCGAGGAAGCCCCACCACTCCCCGAGCCGCTCCCGTCCGTAGACGTAGGTCCCGCCCGAGGTCGGGTACTGCGCCGCGAGCTGTGCGGAGGCGACCGCGTTGCAGTAGGCGACTCCCGCCGCGACTGCGAGGCCGACGAGGAGCAGCGCGCCGGCCGAGGCGGCGGCTGGCGCGAAGGCGGAGAAGACCCCGGCGCCGATCATCGAGCCGAGCCCGATGACGACGGCGTCGAACGTCCCGAGCCGCCGGGCGAGATTCGTCACAGCGCCTCGGCTACGCGCCTCGCCGCATCCGCCAGCTCTTCGTCCGTGACGTTCGGGAGGACGTCCTCCCAGAGCGGGAGCATCATCCCGGAGGCCTCGAGCATCCCCAGCGGTCGTGGGATGAACCACACGTGGAAGTGCGCGCCGCCGTCGCCCCAGCGGTAGAGGTGCACCCGGCCGACGTCGCCGAGGCCGAGGATCGCGCGCTCGACACGCGCCGCCACCGGCCCGAACGCAGCGGCGGCCTCCGGCGAGAGGTCGCTGAACGAGTCGACGTGCTCGCGGCTCGCGAGCCAGACGGCTCCGGGCAGGCTGCCGCCGACCGGCGGGTGCAGGCTGAAGTGCTCGTCCTGCCAGACGGCTGCGGTCGACTTGCCCGCGCAGATCCCGCAGGGCTCGCCGCCCTCCTCTCCGCGCCGTGGAGGTTCGGGGACGACTCGCTCGCCCGGCTCGCGGACGGTCAGAGGCTCGGCGTAGGGAAGCTGCATGGTCAGGCTCCTTTCTCGTGGGCGACTGAAACGGCGGGGAGGATCCCGGCGGCACGCCTCGCGATCTCGATGAAGGGCCTCAGCCGGGCGGTCAGGTCGGCCCGCGTCGCTCTGAAGGCCTCGAGGCGCTCCTCCTCGGGACCTTCGACCTCGCTCGGGTCCTCGAGATGCCAGTGCAACGAGCTGTGCGGGCCGGGCAGGCTCGGACATTCCTCGCGCGCGCTGTCGGACAGCGTGATCACGTAGTCGAACCTGCGGTCGAGCAGATCCGTCACCGGCTTTGCGCGGGCCTCCTGCCAGTCGATGCCGATCTCGGCGAGGACGCGAACGGCGAGGGGATGAACCTGCTTCGGGCTCGTGCCGGCCGACGACGCCGCGAAGTCGGGGTCACCGAAGCGGTCGAGCAGCGCCTCGGCGATCTGGCTGCGCGCCGAGTTCCCGTTGCAGACGAAGAGGACGCCGATCGGAACCGGGCTGGCCGGGCCGCGGTCGACTGCCTCGATCGTCCGCTCGAGGTCGACGAGCTCGATCTCGAGGCGCTCCAGCTCTTCGCGCCGGCGGGCGATCGTCCGTCGCTGCTGCTCGAGCGTCGCCGTCAGCGCGGAGTCGGCCGTCTCGCCTTCGAGACACCGGTCGGCGAGCTGCCCCGCCTCGAGCGGTGTCAGCCCTAGACGCCGAAGAGCGAGGATCAGCGTCAGCCGAGAGAGGTCGGCGTCGCTGTACTCGCGGTAGCCGTTCTCCCGTCGCACCGGGCTGGGGAGCACGCCGGCCGCTTCGTACCAGCGGACTCCCGAGGGCGAGATGCCGGCCCGGCGCGCGAAGGTCGAGATCTTCACCTCGCGAGCTTAATCCTTACAGTGACTGTAAGGTCAAGGCGAGAACCGCAATGAGCGCGGCGAATAGGCTCCAGCCCGTGAGCGAGGAGGTCGTCCCCGTCCTGTACGTCGAAGACGCGGATCGGGCGGTTGCGTGGTACGAGCGCCTTGGCTTCCAGAAGGAGTGGGGCCATCAGTTCGAGCCGGGGTTTCCATGGTTCGTCTCAGTGGCGCGTGGCCCCGTCCGGATCTATCTATCCGAACACACAGGCGACGCTCGCCCGAACACCCTCATCCACCTGTACATCGACGACGTCGACGTCGTGTCCGAGGAGTTCGGAGTCGCGGTCGACGAGGACGGCCTCGCGGGGCGCGAGTGCGAGCTCGAAGATCCGGACGGCAATCGGCTTCGGGTAGCCACTCGACGGTAGCTGTCTCGACGCGTACCTGTTACGTGTCCTGGCGTAGCCCGAGGCGACGGTCCTCGGCCGCGTAGTCGAGCAGCGGCCGGAAGTACTCGTCGTCGGCGGGAGGAAGAAGCTCCGCGTCCGGTCCGCCGCGAGCTGCCGTGACGAGCCACTCGACCTCCTCGGCGACGGTCTCCGCGTAGTCGCCCGCGGGCTCGTAGCCGAGCTCGAGCGCGGCGGTCGTGTCGAGCACGATCGGATGCGGTGCGTCCCAGGGGTGGCGGCCCAGTCCGTCGGCGGGTGCGTCGTCCAGGAGCACCTCCTCCCACGAGTGGTCGAGCAGCCCGGCGATCGTGCGCGCGATCTCGAGAGCGCTCGGCGCGTCGGGGTCGGCGCTGTTGAGGACGCGTGCGCCCGGTGAGCCCGCCGCGACCTCGATCAGCGCGGCGATGTTCGCGGCCGCGGTCGTGTGGTCGACGCCCGCGCCCCGATTGGCGAGGAAGACGGCGGGGCGCCGGTCGAGTACGCGCTTGACGAAGACCCACTCGCGCGGCGTCTGCGACCCGGGCCCGTGGATCTTCGAGGGCCTGAGCACGGTCACGGGACAGCCGCTGTCGAGCAGCACCTGCTCTGCCGCCACCTTGTTCGCGCCGTAGCCCTCGCGGGACATGTAGTCGCCGCTCCCGGGCGCCATCGTCGGCTGCGTCTCTCGCACCGGCCCGTCGAACCTCGGCTTCGTCTCCGAGTTCGAGTGGTTCCCGTCGGCGTCGACGTAGACCGCCTTGCTCGAGAGCATCACGGTCGAGACGGCCTCGCGCGCGAAAGGCAGCAGCCTGGTCGCGTCCTCGGCCCTGAAGCAGGCGCAGTCGACGAGCAGGTCGGCGCCCTGCCCGAACGCCTCGGCCAGCTGGGCGGCGTCGCCCCGGTCGGAAGCGACGAACCGAGCTCCCGCCGCAGCAAGGTCGGACGGGAAGTGGCTGGGATCGCGACCCGTGAGATCGACCTGCCAGCCGGCACTCAGAAGGCGCCGCGCCGTCGCGCGGCCGACCGCGCCGGTCCCACCGAGAACGAGCGCGCGGCGCGTCAACCGAGCCAGTCTTTGACCACCGAGCCGTCGCCGAGGCTCTCGAACGACCCACGGTCCCGGATCGCGAGCGCGGCGTCCGCAAAAGCCTGAGCCGCGGTCCAGGTGAGGCTGCCGCCGACGCTGACCCTCTGTGCCCCGGCCTCGAAGATCTCGGCGAGGGTTAGCCCGCGCCGCGCGAGGACGTTCACCGGCTTCGAGACGGCCTCGCACAGCTGCCGGATCTCGTCCAGTGAAGCGAGCCCAGGCGCGTAAAGGACATCCGCGCCGGCGGCTTCGAACGCCTGGAGCCGCGCGATCGTGTCCTCGAGGTCCGGGTTCCCGCGGAGGTGGTTCTCGGCGCGCGCCGTGAACGTGAACGGCCAGCCGAAGCCGCGCACCGCCTCGACCACGGCCGCAACGCGCTCGACCGCGTGCGGAAGCTCGTACAGACCTTCGGGATCCCAGTCCTCGATCGACCCGCCGACGGCGCCCGCCTCGGCCGCGCGCGTAACGGCCCGCACGGCATCTTCCGGCTCGGGCCCGTACCCGTTCTCGAGATCGACGGAGAGTGGCACGTCGACCGCCCCCGCGAGCGACTCGACGTGCGCGGCGACCTCGTTGAGCGTGACGCTCCCGTCGGAACGCCCGAGCGTGAACGCGAACCCGGAGCTGGTGGTGGCGAGCGCCTGGAACCCGAGGCTCTCGAGCACGCGCGCAGAGCCGGCGTCCCACGGGTTCGGGATCACGAACGGCTCCCCCGCGTGGAGCGCCTCGAAGCGCGCCGCTCGTTCTTCGCGGTTGGTGCTCATCGCCGCGACTCTGCCAGAACCGGCCGGGAAATCGAAAGGGCGCCCGCGGCCCGGGCGGGGCGAGACACTCGCGCGAGGGATGCCCGATCGGTGGTTCGGCCCTACGCTCAGACAGAGCTGATCGTTCCGCCCGGGCGGGGCGTTCGGCCCTGAAACCATGCGCGACCGCCCAGCACGACGCCTTTTCCTCGCCGCGGCTCTGGCCTCGGCACTGGCTGCCGCTGCCGTCGCGGGCGCGGCGAACCGTCCGCAGGCGGCCGGGAAACCTCGAGCGGTGCCCGGCTCGATCATCGTCGGCTTCAAGGCGCACGTCAGCGCCAAGGGGCGGTCCGGTGTGCTCGGCGCAGTCGACGCCCGGCCGACGAAGCGCTTCGCGCAGATCGACAGCACCGTCGTCTCGGTGAGCCCTGCGAACACGAGCTGGACGATCCGTACCCTCGAGCAAGACCCGCGCGTCGCCTACGCGGAGCCGAACTTCGTCCTCCACGCGGCCGACGTCCCCAACGACCCGTCCTTCCCGCAGGAGTGGGGCCTCGACAACACGGGCCAGCAGGTGAACTGGACGAGCGGCACCCCGGACGCGGACATCGACGCGAAGGAAGCGTGGTCCGTCTCCACGGGCAGCCCGGACGTCACCGTCGCCGTCATCGACACAGGTGTCGACGTCGCGCATCCGGATCTTGCCCAGAACATCTGGATCAACCAGGGCGAGAACTGCGCCGGCTGCCGGACGAACGGGATCGACGACGACGGCGACGGCTACGTCGACGACTGGCGCGGCTGGGACTTCGTGAACGGCGACAACGATCCGACCGACGACAACGGGCACGGGACACATGTCGCGGGCACGATCGCCGCCGCCGGCAACAACGGCATCGGCATCACCGGCGTCACGTGGAACAGCAAGATCATGCCGCTCAAGTTCCTGGGCTCGGACGGGTCCGGCTCGACCGAGGAAGCGATCAGCGCGATCCTCTATGCGCGGGCCAAGGGCGTTCCGATCCTGAACAACTCGTGGGGTGGAGGAGATTTCTCGCAGGCGGTCCAGGACGCGATCGAGCTCACGGACCAGAGCGGCGAGCTCTTCGTCGCGGCCGCGGGCAACGACTTCACGAACACGGACGCCGACCCGTTCTGGCCGTCGAGCTACGACACGCCGAACATTCTCTCCGTTGGTGCGGGCGACCAGTTCGACCGCAGGGCCTGGTTCTCGAACTACGGCCCGCGTTCGGTCGATCTCTCCGCGCCCGGCACGAACATCTACTCGACGTGCGCGGCGACCTCGTTGAGCGTGACGCTCCCGTCGGAACGCCCGAGCGTGAACGCGAACCCGGAGCTGGTGCGACGAGGACCGGCGGCCGGCTCAACGTCGACCACGCCGTCCGCTGTACAGGCCCCGAGGCGTGGATCGAGTCTCCGGCCGCCGGTGCAGAGCTGAACGCGGGCGAGCCCTTCGAGGTGCGTGCCTTCGGCGCCCTCTGCGGCTCACCGAACGGCGTCTCCGTGAGCGCGACCCTGAACGGCAACCCGTTTCCGCTCGAGGCGCGCGGCGACGGCCTCTACTCAGCGACCTACACGCCTCCGGCCGGCGCGATCAACCTGACCGTCACCGCGACGGCCGGAGCCTCCTCGGACGTCCAGACGGTGAATGCGATCGCCGATCAGACGTATGCAATCGTGCCCGGCGGCAGCCCCGTCACGATCACGACGCACTCCGCGGGCGAGAACGCGTGGCTGACGTTCGACGGCCAGACCAACCAGCGAATCGCCCTGCGCATGAGCAGCGTCACGATCGGCCCGTCGCCGTGCTGCTCGACCTACGTCTCGATCTACAAGCCTGACGGCACGGCGCTCGGCCAGCAGACGCTCGTCGGCACGAACGGCGGCTTCGTCGACACGCGCACGCTGCCGGCGACCGGCCGCTACCGGATTCTGATCGACCCGCAGGCCACGGCCACGGGCTCGATGACGCTGACGCTGTACGACGTGCCACCCGATGTGACGACGACGATCACGCCCGGAGGCGCACCGGCGACCGTGACCACCGGTCCGGTACCCGGTCAGAACGCGCTCGTCCGCTTCGACGGCGTCGCCGGTCGGCGCGTCAGCCTGAGCCTGACCAGCGTCACCATCGGCACTTCGACCTGCTGCTCGTCGCGTGTCTCGATCCTCAAGCCCGACGGCTCCACGCTCGTCTACGCGACGCCGTTCGGCACGAGCGGCGGCTTCGTCGACACGAAGACCCTGCCCGTAAGCGGCACCTACACGATCCTCGTCGATCCGCAGCTGACCGACGTCGGCTCGGCGACGCTGACGCTGTACGACGTCCCGCCGGACGTGACCGGCTCGATGACTGCAGGTGGATCGCCGCTCACGGTCACGATGGGCCCGACGCCCGGCCAGAACGCGCTCGTCACCTTCTCCGGCACGCAGGGCCAGCGGATCGCGCTCGGCATGAGCAACGTGACGATCGGCACGTCGACGTGCTGCTCGGCGCGCGTCTCGATCACGAGCCCGGACAACTCGACGCTCGTCTACGCGACGCCTGTCGGCCGGAACGGCGGCTTCCTCGACGCGAAGGTGCTGCCCACGACCGGGACGTACACGATCCTCGTCGACCCGCAGGGCGCGGATCTCGGGTCGATGACGCTCACGTTGCACGACGTCCCGCCGGACCTGACCGGGACGATCGCGATCGGCGGCGGGCCGGTGAGCCTGACGCTGGCGCCCATTCCGGGGCAGAACGCGACACTGACCTTCAGCGGCACTGCCGCCCAGCGCGTGAGCCTGCGCCTGACGAACGTCACGATCGGCAACACGTCGTGCTGCGGCGCCAAGATCTCGATCCTGAAGCCGGACGGCACGATGGTCGTCCCGCCGATCCTCGTCGGCACCTTCGGCGCGACGATCAACGCGACGCTTCCGGTGACCGGCACCTACTCGATCGTGATCGACCCGCAGCAGGCCCACGTCGGCGGCATCACGCTCACGCTGAATCCCGCCTAGAGGGCTCGGCGGGACGTTGCTCGTCGCCGGGGTGCGATGGTCGTTCTGAGGCCGCGGACGCAGGGAGCCCCGGTAATCGCCATTACCGGGGCGACTGAGGACCCGGCCTCGGGGCGAGCAGCGCGGCCCGGCGGCTCAGACCATGTTCCGCCGAGCCCTCTGAGCTCACCAGGCGCCACCGCCACCGCCGCCGCCTCCGCCTCCGCCCCCGCCGGAGAAGCCGCCGCCTCCTCCGCTCGAGCCCGGCGGTGCAAGCGCCGAGCCGAATCCCGACGACAGGTCTCCGATCGCCAGCGCGCTCGGGCCGGAGCCGAGGTCGCCCGTTGGGCTGATCCAGTAGATCGAGCTCTCGTCGTGCAGCTCCTCGGGCATGTGCAGGTGCGCCCCCTGGAGCACGCGCTCGGCGATCCCGAACGCGATCCCGTAGACGAGGTAGCGCTCCCAGAGCTCGAGCGTGGCCGGCGGCGCCTCCTTCAGGCGCGGGAAATCGGTCAGATAGCGGCGGAACGCCTCCCAGCGCTCCGCCTCGGCCTCGCCCGCTGCG
>VAXT01000062.1 GCA_005883245.1 Actinomycetota bacterium
TCGCCATGACCAGCACTCGCTTACCCTCGTCCGCCAGCCGCAGCGCTGCGGTCAGGCCCGCGACGCCGGCGCCGATCACGATCGTGTCGTACGTCACGTGGGCAAGTGCTGCACGCCGAGCAGGCCTTGGAAGATCCAGTCGTCGAGCCGGGCCTGCCGCACCTGGTCGCCGTAGAGGATCGGATGGACGCCCTTCCAGCGTTCCTGCAGGAACGACACCAGCGAGGCGTTCGCAGCCCGGTGATCGAGCCGCTCGACTGCGTGGAGGATCCCGGTCGCGCGGTACGTGCAGAAGCCGCCCTGGCAGGGGCCCATCCCGAGCCGCAGCGTACGGCGGATGTCGTCCAGATTCGCGCTGCCGCGGCGGCGCATCGTCTCCTCGAGTCGCTCGCGAGTGATCAACTCGCACTCGCAGATGATCTCGTCCGTCTGCGGAACGGGCTCACGCGCGCGGAGGCGCGAGCCGAGGAAGTAGAACCGTCCGTCCTCCGAGCCCGAGAGCGGTTCTTCGGCCGTCCGGGACGAACGGTCGACTCCGAGCTGTTCGCACGCGGCATCCACGGCCACCTCGGCCATGAGCCGAAACGTCGTCGTCTTGCCGCCGGTGATCGTCACGAGCCCCTCGACGCCGTCTCGCTCGCGATGGTCGAGAAGCGCGTGCGACCGCGTTACCTCCCGCGTGTCCGAGACTTCTTCCAGCGAGAAGAGTGGGCGCGCTCCTGCCCACACGCGGAGCGCGCGTGCTCGGCGGAAGCTCGGGACGAGCTTCTCGCCCTCGTCGAGCATCTCGCCGATCTCGGCCTGCGTGACCTCGAGCTCGTCGGGATCGGCGACCCGTGTGTCGGTCGTCCCGACGACGCAGACGGTCCGGATCGGAACGATGATGTCTCCGTCCGCCGGCATCTTGCAGCGGTTGACGACCGTGTTCACGAGCCGGTGGTTCATGGCGATCATGATTCCCTTGCCCGGAAGGACGTTGACGCGGCAGCCCGCGAGCTCGGCGATCTGCCCCGCCCAGGCCCCCGCCGCGTTGATGACGACGTCGGCGTGAATCCGTAGCTCTTCGCCCGTCAACTCGTTGCGGACGAGCGCGCCGGTCACTCTTCGACCATCGCGCTCGAGACCCAGCACCCGGTGGTAGAGCAGGATTTGGGCGCCGTGCTCCTCTGCGGACCGGGCGCATCCCCAGACGAGCTTCCAGGGGTCGATCGCGGCGTCGGGAACCGTGAAGGCCCGCGAGGTGCCGGGATGCAAGCGCGGCTCTCGGCGCAGTGCCTCCGCCACCCGAATCTCCTCGACCGGAACGCCGGTCGCTCGACAGCCTGCGACGAACTCGTCGCCGAAGGCAGGGTCGTCCCACGGCGTGCAGACGAACAGACCGCCGGTGTCCTCGATGCAGTCGGAGGCGGTTCGTCGCAAGATGACGTTCTCCGCGATGCACTCCTTGGCCGCGTCCGGGTCTTTGACCGCGTAGCGGCCGCCGGAGTGGAGCAGCCCGTGGAAGCGGCCGGTGGTGCCGTCGGCCAGGTCCTTGCGCTCGACGAGCACCGTCCGCAGGCCGCGCATTGCTGCGTCACGCGCCACGCCGGCACCCGTCGAGCCACCACCGATCACGAGCGCCTCGGTCTGGAGAGACGCCACGCTACCCGTCGAAATCGATCATCAGTGCCATAGCGAGGCGCCTCGAGTATCGCAGTCGTGAACCGGTCGCTGAGGCCGTAATGCGCTAGTAGACTCGTACCGTCGACCGGGCGCCGGCTGGCGCACACAGGAGGAGGCGACAATGGGGCAGGACGAAACCGAGAAGCACGAGCACGAAGGCAGCTTCGCCGAGGGAATCGAAGAGGTCGAGCACCACCCTGAGCGGGACACGAAAGGTGACTTCGCCGAAGGCGAGGAAGAGCGCGAGCACAAGCACGAGGGCAGCTTCGCCGAGGGAGGCGAAGAGGAGGAGCACCACCCCGAGCGGGACACGAAGGGTGACTTCGCCGAAGGAATCGAGTCGGAGGACTAAGGGCCCGACAGGCGATTCCCGCCGGGCCCTTCCGTTAGGTCTCGGCTATTCGAGCCAGTCGAACGTCTTCGTGACGGCCTTCTTCCAGAAGCGGTACTCCTTCTCCCGCTCCTCGGCGTCCATCTGAGGCTGCCACTCCTTGTCCTTGCCCCAGTTGGCTCGTAGGTCCTCGACCTCGGACCAGAAGCCGACCGCAAGGCCGGCGGCGTAGGCGGCGCCGAGCGAGGTCGTCTCGGCGACCGTGGGCCGGATCACCGGAACGTCGAGCACATCGGCCTGGAACTGCATGAGCAGCTCGTTGTAGACCATCCCGCCGTCGACCTTGAGCGACGTGAGGTCGACGCCCGAGTCGGCGTTCATGGCGTCCACCACTTCCTTGGACTGCCACGCCGTGGCTTCGAGCGCCGCCCGGGCGATATGGCCCTTGTTGACGTAGCGCGTGAGGCCGGCGATGACACCTCGCGCTTCATTCCGCCAATAGGGGGCGAAGAGGCCCGAGAAGGCAGGCACGAAGTAGATCCCGCCGTTGTCATCCACCGTCTTCGCGAGGTCCTCGATCTCCGGGGACTCCTTGATGAGGCCGATGTTGTCCCGTAGCCACTGGACGAGCGCGCCCGTGATAGCGATCGCGCCTTCCAGGCAGTAGGTGGCAGGCTGATCCCCGATCTTGTAGGCGAGCGTCGTCAAGAGGCCGCTCTTGGACTGGACGGCCTCGTTCCCCGTGTTGAGCAGCAGGAAGTTGCCCGTCCCATAGGTGTTCTTGGCCTCGCCGACCGAGAAGCAGGTCTGACCGAAGAGCGCAGCTTGCTGATCGCCGAGGTCACCGGCGACGGGAATTCCGACCAGCCCGTTCTTGGCCTCGCCGTAGGTCTCGCTCGAGGCCCGGATCTCCGGCAGCATCGCGCGTGGAACGCCCAGGATCCCGAGGATCTCGTCGTCCCAGTCCAGCGTCTCGAGGTTCATCATCATCGTGCGGCTGGCGTTGGTCACGTCCGTGACGTGCGCTCCGCCGTCCGCCCCGCCGGTGAGCAGCCAGATCACCCAGGTATCGATATTCCCGAACACGACGTCGCCGCTCTCCGCCCGAGCGCGGACCCCGTCGACGTTGTCGAGGATCCACTTGATCTTCGGACCGGAGAAGTACGTAGCGATCGGCAGGCCGGTCTTCGCCCGGAACCGGTCCTGCCCGCCGTCGGCCGACAGCTCGTTGCAGATCTGGTCCGTCCTGGTGTCCTGCCAGACGATGGCGTTGTGGACGGGCTGTCCGGTCGAACGATCCCAGACGACGGTCGTCTCGCGCTGGTTCGTCACTCCGACAGCCGCGATGTCGGATGCCTGAACCTTGTCGAGGCCGGCGCGAACGACCTCCTGCGTCCGTTCCCAGATCTCCATCGCGTCGTGCTCGACCCATCCCGGTTTCGGATAGATCTGCTCGTGCTCTTTCTGATCGACCGAAACGACCTGGCCGCCGTGGTCGAAGACCATGAAGCGTGTGCTGGTCGTTCCCTGGTCGATCGCTGCTGCGTACTGAGCCATCCGCGGCACCTCCTCCTATCGAATCGTCTTCCCCTATGCCCCTCCGGACCAGGTCTCGGCGGCGGTCTTCAGCAACATGTACGAGGACGTCGCCCCTGGGTCCTGGTGCCCTGCGCTGCGCTCGCCGAGGTAGCTCGCGCGTCCCTTCCGGGCCACGAGGGGAATCGTCGACTGCATCCCCTCCTCCGCGGCCCCGGCCGACCTGTTCAGCGCCTCCGCGAAGGACGCCCCGTCGGCCAGGGCCGAACGGAAGGCGTCTCGTGCGGGGACCAAGGCGTCGATCATCGTCTTGTCGCCGACCTCGGCCTTCCCGCGCATCTGCACGCCGTCGACCGCCCCGTCGAGGGCGGCCGCCCAGTCCTCGGGCTCGAGCTCGCTCTTGCCCGCGGTCGCGGTGCCCATCTGCAGGAAAAGCGTTCCATACAGTGGGCCGCCGGCGCCGCCGACGCTGGACACGAGCGTCATGCCGACGGTCTTGAGCAAGCCGCCGACGTCGTCCCCCTCCAAGCCCTCGAGCTTGCCGAGGACGGCTTTCATCCCACGATCCATGTTGATGCCGTGGTCGCCGTCCCCGATCGCGGAATCGAGCTGAGTGAGGTACTCCCGGTTCTCGGCCACGGTCGAGGCGAACTCCTCGATCCAGCCCACAACCTGGGCATGAGGAACCGTCACCCGCACAGCCTCCACCGCACTACGCGCCCCACCTGAGGCCCGGCGTGCGGACGGGAGCGTCCCACAAGCGGGTGAGCTCGTCGTCCAGCTTGAGCAGCGTGATCGACGTGCCCGCCATCTCGAGCGACGTGATGTAGGACCCGATCAGGTTGCGCGCGATCTTGATCCCGCGTTCTTCGAGCAGCTTGTGGAGCTCGTTGTAGACGATGTAGAGCTCGATCGCGGGAGTCCCTCCCATGCCGTTCACGAACGCGAGCACCTGGTCGCCTTCCTCGTACGGGAGGTCCTCGACGACCGGAGTCGCCAAGCTCTCGACGATCTCACTCGCCGGGGCCAGCTTCCGCCGCTCCCGGCCCGGCTCTCCGTGGATGCCGATGCCGATTTCGATCTCGTCCTCGCCGAGCTGGAACGTCGGCGTGCCTGCGGCCGGGACGATGCACGACGTGAGGGCCATTCCCATGCTACGGCCGTTCACGTTCACCCTGCGGCAAAGCTCGGCGACCTGCTGCAAGGACTGTTTCTCCTCGGCCGCCGCGCCGCAGATCTTCTCGGCGAGGACCGTCGTGCCCACGCCGCGCCGGCCGGCGGTGTACAGGCTGTCCTGCACGGCGACGTCGTCGTCGATCACAACCGCCTCGACCTCGATGCCCTCACCGCGGGCGAGCTCGGCGGCCATCTCGAAGTTCATCACGTCGCCCGTGTAGTTCTTGACGATGTGCACGACGCCGGCGCCACCGTCGACTGCCTTCGTCGCCTCGATCATCTGATCCGGCGTCGGCGACGTGAACACGTCTCCGGGACAGGCGGCGTCGAGCATGCCCATCCCGACGAAGCCGCCGTGCATCGGCTCGTGCCCGGAGCCGCCTCCCGAAACGAGGGCCACTTTGCCCTGGACCGGGGCGTCGGCCCGGACGATGTAGTTGGGGCCGAAGCTCACCCGTAAGAGATCGGGGTGAGCAGCGGCCATGCCCTGGAGCGCCTCGGTGACGACATCGTCGGGCTTGTTGATCAGCTTCTTCATCTCACCACCCCACTAGCCCTCTCAGGGCACCCAGCACTTCGAGGTTGCCTGCGCCGGGTGCGAAGAGCGCCTCGTAGGTCAGAGCACCGAGGCACCCGCCGATGATGGGTCCTACGACGGGAACCCACGAGTAGCCCCAGTCCGAGTCCCGCTTGCCGGGGATCGGCAGGATCGCGTGGATGATCCGCGGCCCGAGGTCGCGGGCTGGGTTGATCGCGTACCCGGTGGGGCCTCCGAGCGAAAGGCCGATCCCGAACACGAGCAGACCGATCAGGAGCGGCACGAAGGATGTGCCGAAAGCCGTCGCCAGTGCTGTTTGCCCCACGGCGCCCGTGAGAGACGCTGCGAAGTGCCCGACGATCGCGAGCACGCCGAAGACGAGCACGAAGGTGCCGATGATCTCGGTCACCAGGTTCTTTCCGTAGTCGCGGATCGCCGGCGCTGTCGAGAAGACGGCGAGCTTCAGCCCTGGGTCCTCCGTCTCCTTCCAGTGCGGGAGGTATGCGAGGTAGACCAGGAGTGCCCCTAGCCCGGCCCCGGCAAACTCGCCGGCGAGGTACTTGGGCACGTCAGACCATGGCGTGATGTCCACCAGCGCGAAGCTGATCGTCACCGCCGGGTTGATCTGCGCGCCGCTGAACTGGCCGACCGCGTAGATCGCTATCGCAACCGCCATCCCCCATCCAAACGTGATCACGATCCAGCCCGCGTTCTGCGCCTTCGAGTGAGCGAGCAGGACTCCGGCGACCACACCGTCTCCCAACAGGATCAGGATCGCCGTACCGATCAGTTCGGCTGTGAAGATGTCCATGACCACCCCCTTCACGTAGAGAGCCGAATTCGGCGTGGAGTCTCGCATACCCGCGCGAAAGGCAACGGGTTTTTTGCGACGAGAGCGTTTACAAAAGTGACACGTCGACGAAGTAGCGAGCGCGCAGCTCGCGCGCGATTCGCTCGTCGCCGCCGATCACGAACAGCTCGTAGGGGTAGGCGTACTGGGCCCGGTAGCCCTGTTCGCGAGCGAGGATCCTCCCCCAGAGCGAAACCGAGCCGAGGGCGATCGGGCGTCCCTGCCTCACCGCACTCGTGGTCGCGGACGGGGGCGTTATCGCGATGGACGGCGCACCTGGCCTCGAAGCGGGCCCCAGCTGGCCAGCTCACGTGGTGCATCGTGAACGACTCGAGCCGATGCTCCTCCTCGTGGAGCCGCACGTGCCACAACCGCCAGCCGAGAATCGGCTCGTTCGAGTTCTCGGTCACGCCGGCACGGGCTCGTCGACCGGCTCTTCGACCGGTGCGGGGGCCGGGACGGGCTCTTCGAGCGGGACGACCTCGATCTCGCGCTCGGTCTCTGGGACGCCGATGTCCATCAGCTGCTCCTTCTGGATCGACGTCGGATCGCACTGTGCTCGGGTACGCGCATCTGTCCTATTTCGGTCGTCGGAGCCTCGAACTTGAGACGAACGCTACTAACCGCGCCGGACGTCTTCGGCGATCACGTCTTGCGGACGAAGTCGATCGCCACGGGCACGCCCTCGAGCTCGAACCGCTCTCGAAGCTGATTCTCGACCCAGTAGCCGTAGTCCCGCGTGATCAGGCCGGGGTCGTTGACGAAGAAGCGGAAGCGCGGCGGACGCACGGTGGTCTGGGTGCCGTACAGGAGGTTGAGCCGCTTCCCGTTTCGGGACGGAGGCTGTCGGACCTGCCGCAGCTCGTTCAGGAAGCGGTTCAGCTCGCCGGTCGGGACCCGTGCCGTGTACTTGTCGTAGAGCTCCTCGACGCGATCGAGCACCTTGCCGACGCCTCGCTTCGTCTTCGCGGAGGCGGCGACGATCGGCGGGCGCTGGCGAAGGCGCGGCGCGAGCCGTTCGCGCACGTCCTCGATCCCAACCTCGGCGACGTCCCACTTGGAGAGAACGACAAGCGTCGACGACATCGACTTGCGGGCCACGTCTGCTATCGACAGGTCCTGCTCGACGACGCCCTCGCTCGAGTCGACGAGGACGAGCGCGACGTCGGCCCGCTCGGCGGCCTGCAGCGCGCGCAGCTCCGAGTAGTACTCGATGCCCTGGCGCTGCCTGCGCTTGCGCCGGATGCCCGCCGTGTCGACGAGGACGAACGTGCGGCTGCCGCGCGCGAGCACGGTGTCGATCGAATCGCGCGTCGTGCCCGGCTGCTCCGAGACGATCACCCGCTCCTCGCCGAGCAGCGCGTTCAGCAAGCTCGACTTGCCGACGTTCGGACGCCCGAGGATGGCGACGCGGATCGCCTCCTCGCTCGCCTCCGCCGGCCCACCGCCCGGGAGCCGCGCGACGATCGCATCTAGCAGGTCGCCGGTTCCGTGGCCGTGAACCGAGGAAACCGGGATCGGGTCGCCGAGCCCGAGCCGGTGGAACTCGAACGCCTCGGCCTCGCGCCCGGGCTCGTCGATCTTGTTCGCGATCAAGAAGATCGGCTTGCGCGAGTGGCGCAGGATCGCGGCGAGCTCCTCGTCGCCCGGCGTGATCCCGGCCCGCGTGTCGAGGACGAACAGAACGAGGTCGGCCTCTGCGATCGCGCGGCGAGCCTGCTCGGCGACCTGCTGCGTCAGCGGCGAGCGGTCCGCGACGTCGACTCCACCCGTATCGACGAGCAGGAAGCGCCTGCCCGCCCACTCGCAGACGACCTCTTTCCGGTCGCGCGTCACGCCGGGTGTTTCGTGGACGACCGCCTGGCGCGAGCCGGTCAGCCGATTGACGAGCGTGGACTTGCCCACGTTCGGGAAGCCGACCACCGCAACGGTCCCAAGCAGTTCTTGATCAGAACTCATTAGCCCTTCTCGGGTTCCTGGGGCGCCGCTGGCGGTGCGGGGCCGGAGGGCACAGTGCCTCGTTGCACGGGCCCGGAGAGCACCGTGCCGTCAGCGGCGTCAGGTGGCGGCGGAGCCGGGCTCCGCCCGGCGGGAGCCGCCACCGGCCAGGGACGCGAGAAGGCGTTCACGGCGGTGGTGTTGCGTAGTCCGGGCGCCCGTTCTCGTGCAGGCCGCCGAGCCAGCGCCAGAGCCGATGGATCTCCGCCTGGATCAACGCCGATCCTTCCCGGTAGCCCTTGCCTGAGCGCGGAATGCCCTCGAAGACCATCGGCTCGCCCCAGGCGATCGAGACGGGCTCGAAGTTGCCCGGCTTCCAGAACTGGCTCCCGTAGATCGCGGCGGGCACGACCGGGACTTCCTCCTGGAGGGCGACCATCGCCGCACCGGGCATCGCCTCTCCCGGCATTCCGTTCTTCTGTCGCGTCCCCTCGACGAAGAGACCGAGCGCATGGCCTTCGCGGACGATCTCACGCATTGCACGGACGGCCTCGCGGTCGGACTCGCCGCGCCGGACCGAGCGCGTGCCGAAGGCCCGGATCAGCTGGCCGAGCCCGAAGTGCCGGTGGATCTCGCTCTTCGCGAGGAAGTGGATCGTCCGCGGGCAGGCCGTGCCGAAGGCGGGAGGATCGAGCCAGTGAAAGTGGTTCATCGCGAGGACGACGCCGCCTTCCATGGGAATGCGTTCCGAGCCGTAGTTGCGGAGTGGGGCGAACAGCTTCGTGAGCGGGGAGATCGTCAACCGCCCAACGACCCAGACGGCGTCGACGCCGTTCATGCGACGAGACGTGCGCGAACGAGCGCTTCGATCCTGTCGACGACGTTCTCGACGTCGAGGTCGCTCGTGTCGATCACCTCGGCGTCTTCAGCCGGCTGCATGCGGGCGCGGTCGCTGTCGTCACGGGCGCGGAGATCGGTCGCGAGGGCGTCGGCGCCGATGTCCGGCCGCTCGGTCTGGCGCCGCTGCTCGCGCACCTGCCGTTCGGCGACCAGGTAGACCTTGACGTCCGCGTTCGGGCAGACGACGGTGCCGATGTCCCGGCCTTCGATGACGGCGTCGCCGAGCTCGGCCAGCTCGCGCTGCCGCTCGCGCATCACCTCGCGCACCTCCGGGTGGCGCGCGACGACGGGAACCATGCGGTCGATGCGCGACTGGCGAATCGCCGCGGTCACGTCGCTGCCGGCGATCAAGACGCGCCCCGACTCGTCCAGCTCGACCCGCGACTCGCGGGCCAGCTCACCCAGCCGCTGTCCTTCGCCGAGGTCGATCCCCTCATGCATCGCGAGCCAGGTCAGCGCGCGGTACATCGCGCCTGTGTCCAGGTAGCGGAAGCCGAGGCGCTCCGCGAGGCGGCTTGCGACCGTGCTTTTGCCCGCCCCTGCGGGCCCGTCGATGGTGACAATCATCTCTGTGTGACCGACTCGAGAAGGTCGAAGAATCCGGGGAAGCTTATCGCCACGGCCTCCGCGCCCTCGAGACGCACGCCCTCGCGGGAGACGAGGCCGGCGACGGCGCCGAGCATCGCAAGCCGGTGATCGCCGAACGAGCCCATGCCCCCACCCCTGGGGCGGGATGGGACCCCTCTCACCCTGAAACCATCATCGCCTGGGGCGATGCGCACGCCAAGGGCTTTGAGCGAAGTTGTCACGGTTTCGATCCGGTCCGTTTCCTTTACGCGCAGCTCGGCGGCTCCGCGGACGACCGTTTCGCCCCGCGCGAGCGCGGCCGCTAGGGCGACCAGCGGCAGCTCATCGATCAGGCGCGGCACTTCCCCCGCATCGATCTGCGTCGCGGTGAGCGGCGCCGAGCGCACCTCGAGGTCGGCGACCGGCTCTCCGCTTTCGGTCCGCCGGTTGAAGACGGCGATGTTCGCGCCCATGCGCTCGAGCACGTCGAGGAATCCGGCGCGCAGCGGATTGACGTTGACGCCCTGGACCAACAGCTCCGACCCGCTGAGCAGCGTCGCGGCAAGGATGAACGGCGCAGCCGACGAGATGTCGCCTGCGATCCGGACGTCGACCGGGGGCAGGCTGTCGACCGGCGAGACGGAGATCTCGGCGCCGCGCCGCCGGACCGACACGCCGAGCTCGCGCAGCAACCGCTCGGTGTGGTCGCGGGTCAGGTTGGGCTCGACGACGCGGGTCGCGCCGCCGTCCGCGACGATCACGACCGGGGCGTGACCGTCGGTTGTCTCGACCCGAGCGCCCATCTGCCGCAACGGCTCGGCGATCCGCTCCTGCGGTCGGCTCGAGAGCGACTCGTCGCCGACCAGCTCGAACCGACCCTCCTGGCCGGCGAGGATGCCCGCCGCGAGGCGCAGGACCGTCCCCGCGTTTCCGAAGTCGAGCGGCTCCTCCGGCGTACGCAGGCCGCGCAGGCCGACTCCGCGGACGCGAACCGTCTCGGAGCCGTCGTCGTCGACCTTGACCCCGAGCTGCCGGACGACCGAGAGCGCCGTCTCCGTGTCCGCCGATCGCCCGAAGCCGTCGATCCGGCTCTCCCCGTCCGCGATCGCGCCGAGCAGCACGGCGCGCTGCGAGATCCCTTTCACCCCCGGCACGGCGATGGCGCCCTCGATCGACGCCGCGGGCTCGATTGTTAGCTTCATTCGTCGATGATCGGAGACACGACGACCCCGTAGCCCTGCTCCTCGAGCAGCTCGGCGGCCCTGTTCGCCTCGCGCTCGCCGCTGATCAGCAGCAGGAGCACGCCGCCGCGCTCGGGCGAGAGGTGCTGGAGCTCGAAGTCTTCGATGTTGATCCGCTCCGCGCCGAGGCCCTGTGTGATCGCCGCGAGCACGCCAGCGCGGTCGGGCACGTGCACCCGCAGGCGGTGCAGCGCGCCGGGGTCGGGGTACGCGACCTCGAGCATGCGCCGCCGGTTTCCCGACGCCTCGCCGATCCAGCGCGCGACGAAGCCCGCATCGCCTGCGGCCAGCGCCTCCTCGAGCTTCTCGATCCGCCGCCGGTGCTCCGCGAGCGACTCGGTCAGGGGTTCGGCGTTGTCGAGGAAGATGTCGACCCAGATCCGCGGGTTCGCGCCGGCGACCCGGGTCATGTCCCGCAGGGAGCCGCCCGCGGACAGGAGCGGATCGTGCCCCTCGACCCTCGTCGCGCCGGCCTGGTTCACGACCAGGTTGGCGAGTGCGTGCGGAAGGTGGCTCGTCAGCGCGACGATCCGGTCGTGGGCCTCGGGGTCGACCGCGACCGGCGTCGCGCCGAGACTGGACACGAACGAATGGACGAGCCGGTAGTGCTGCGCGTCGGTCTCGGGGAGCGGCGTGAGGAACCAGGTCGCGCCCTGGAAGAGCTCGCCGCTCGCGTGCTCTGGGCCGCGTGCCTCGGAGCCGCAAACCGGATGGCCGCCCACGAAGCGCGCAGACCCATTTGCCCCGGCGCAGACAGCCGACTTCGTCGAGCCGACGTCGGTCACCGTGCACTCCTCCGGCGCGGCCTCGAGGACGGTCGAGACCTCGCGCGCCAGGTGCGCGACGGGTGCCGCGACAATGGCGAGCTCCGCGCCCTGCAACGCGGCCTCGCGCGACGGAGCGGCCTCGTCCACCGCGCCTTTCTCGACCGCGCCTTCGAGCGCTCCCGCGTCCGGGTCGAACCCGACCACCTCCGCGCCGGCGCGCTTGGCGGCCAGACCGACCGAGGCCCCGATCAGCCCCGTGCCGACGAGCGCGAGGCGCACTATCCGATCTCTTTGCCCATCAGCGCGACGACCGACGCCACCTCGGCGGCGAACGCCGCAAACTCGCTCGTCGGAATCTGCTGCGCCGCGTCCGACAGCGCCTCTTCGGGCTGCGGGTGCGTCTCGACGATGATCCCGTCCGCCCCGACCGCGGCGGCAGCCCGTGAGAGCGGCAGCACGAGGTCGCGCCGCCCCGCCGCGTGCGACGGGTCGACGATCACAGGCAGGTGCGTCTCGTGCTTGAGGACGGCTACGGCGCCGAGGTCGAGCGTGAAGCGCGTCGAGGTCTCGAAGGTCTTGATCCCGCGCTCGCAGAGGATGATCCGGTCGTTGCCTTCCTTGGCAACGTACTCTGCGGCCATCAGCAGCTCCTCGACCGAGCTTGAGAGGCCGCGCTTCAAGAGCACCGGTTTCTCCGCCCGCCCGACCTCGGACAGGAGCAGGAAGTTCTGGCTGTTCCGCGCGCCGATCTGGATCACGTCCGTCGCCTCGACGACCTCCTCCACATGCCGCGGGTCCATCAGCTCCGTCACGATCGGGAGACCCGTCTCCGCCTTCGCCTCGAGGAGCAGCTCGAGCGCCTCCAGCCCGAGGCCCTGGAACGTGTACGGCGACGTTCGCGGCTTGAACGCCCCGCCGCGCAGCATCGTCGCTCCCGCGTCCGCGACGGCCCGGGCGGTGGCCAGCGTCTGCTCGCGGCTCTCGACGCTGCACGGCCCGGCGATCAGCCCGAAGTACGTGTCCCCCACGCGGCGGCCGTCGACGTCGATCACCGTCGGGTCGGCCGCGAGCTCGCGCGCGACGAGCCGGTACGGCTTGATGATCGGAACGACCTGCTCGACGCCCGGATACCCCTCGACGGGAAGCGTGGCGAGCAGCTCGCGGTCGCCGATCGCGCCGATCACGGTGACCTCCTCACCGCGCGAGGGGTGCGCGCGCGCGCCACAGCTCTCGATGCGGGCGATGACGGCCTGGATGTCCTCCTCGGTGGCCGTCGGCTTCATGACGATCATCATCTGGTGCGTACTCCTAAACGGGGGGTGAGGACAACGCCTGGCGCCGGTCAGCGGCCGTCGGAAGTGATGGGCTCATTGCTGGAAGGGGTACTGGCTAGTCTAGTTTCGCCTTGCGCGGCGACACCGACCCTGTCATTCAGCAGTTCCGGGACAAGATCTCGGACAACGACCGTGCGCTCGTCGAAGCCGTCAACGCCCGGCTCCGCCTCGTCGCCCAGCTAAAGGCGTACAAGGAGTCGCGCGGAATCGACTTCGTCGATCCGGAGCGTGAAGAGTGGATCCTCCGCGACCTCGTGCGTGCCAACCGCGGGCCGCTGTCCGCAGACGGTCTGCGCGCGTTCTACGAGCAGCTCTTCGCGCTCACGAAGCGCGAGGTGGCACGTGACACTTGACGCTTGCCCACGTGCAGCCTACCCTTGAGCCGATGACTCTCCCGACCTCTCTCTGGGCCTGGACCTGGCGCCACGAGCGGGGCGGGAGCGTCGCCTGATCTGATTTAGGCGACAAGCCCGTTCCGCTCGAAGACCTCCAGCCGGAGGTCTTTTTGTTTGCCGAAATGAACGCAACCACCGTCATACCCACCGATCTCGTCACTCCGCTCGGGGCGTACCTCCGCCTGCGCCCCGAGGACGGCGCCGCCTTCCTGCTCGAGTCCGTCGAGCACGGACGTCTGGGCCGGCACTCGTTCGTCGGCTACGGGACGCGGATCGTCGACTTCGAAGAGGCGGAGGCGCTTGACGAGCCCGTCGTCGGCTACCTCGGCTACGACCACGTCGCGAAGCTCGAGCCGACGGTTCCGCTCCCCGACGCCGGCCCGGACTTCCCGGAGAGCCTGTTCGTCGTCGCCGACACGCTCGTCAAGTTCGATCACGTCCTGGGGATGGCCGAGATCCTGCGCGGCAACCCGGTCGAGGTGGCACAGCGGCTCGACGGGCCGCTGACCCGGCTCGAAGCGGGTCGCAACGGAACGGGTGGGCGCACGCGCCGTTCGCCGGGACGATTCGAGTACGTCCGCGGCGTCGAGCGCGCGAAGCAGTACATCCGCGAGGGCGACGCGTTCCAGATCGTCCTCTCCCAGCGCGCGGAGCGGCCGACCCGGGCGTCGGCGGTCGACATCTACCGCTCGCTGCGCCGCGTCAACCCGTCGCCGTACCTCTTCCTGCTCGAGCTCGGCGAGCTCGCGCTGATCGGCTCCTCGCCGGAGACGCTCGTCAAGCTCGAGGGGAGCCGCGCGAGCGTGAACCCGATCGCCGGCACGATCCCGCGCGGGCCGGGCGACGTCGAGAAGCTCCTCAGCTCAGAGAAGGATCGCGCGGAGCACGTGATGCTCGTCGACCTCGGCCGCAACGACCTCTCCCGCGTCTGCGAGCCCGGGACGGTGCAGGTCGAGCGGTTCCTCGAGCCGGAGCGCTTCTCGCACGTCACGCATCTCGTCTCGGAGGTCGTCGGCGAGCTGCAGGCAGACGTGAGCCCGTTCGACCTGTTGCGCGCGTGCTTCCCCGCCGGGACCGTCTCCGGGGCGCCGAAGGTGCGGGCGATGCAGATCATCTCCGAGCTCGAGCAGCACCGGCGCGGGCCGTACGGCGGTGGCGTCGGCTACTCGCTGCCGGGCGGCGCCCTCGACACGTGCATCGCGATCAGGACGATGGTCCTTTCCGACGGCGTGGCGCATCTGCAGGCGGGAGCGGGGATCGTCGCCGACTCGGTGCCGGCGCTCGAGCACGACGAGTGCCTGAAGAAGCTGGCCGCCATCGAGCGCGCAATCGAGCTCGCGGAGGCGCGCCTGTGATCCTTCTGGTCGACAACTACGACAGCTTCACCTACAACCTCGCGCACATGATCGCCGAGCAGGGCGCCGAGGTCGTCGTGCGCAGGAACGACGAGATCGACGCGGACGAAGCGGAGCGGCTCCGTCCCTCCCACCTCGTCGTCTCGCCGGGCCCCGGGCGCCCGAGCGGGTCGGGCAACACGCTCGAGATCGTGAAGCGCCTCTCGCGCTGGCCGACGCTCGGGGTCTGCCTGGGTCATCAGGCGATCGTCCAGGCGTTCGGCGGCGAGGTGGGAGCAGCCCGCGTGCTCGTCCACGGGAAGGCGACGACCGTGCGCACCGACGGCCGCGGGCTCTTCCGGGACCTGCCCGAGGAGTTCGAGGCGGGGCGCTACCACTCGCTGGCAGCGACCAGGATCCCCGACGCGCTCGAGGTGGCCGCGACCGCTGCTGACGGCGAGATCATGGCCGTGCGCCACCGCGACCTGCCTGTGCACGGAGTCCAGTTCCACCCCGAGTCGGTGCTGACGCCGGTCGGTCCGCAGCTGATCCGCAACTTCCTGGAGGCGGGCACCTCGGCTTCCTGGGGCGCCGCTGGCGGTGCGGGGCCGGAGGGCACAGTGCTCCAGGGCACGGGCCCGGAGAGCACGGTGCCGTCAGCGGCGTCAGGCGTCAGCGGAGCCGGGCTCCGCCCGGCGGGAGCTGATGCCGGCCAGGGAGGCGAGGCATGATCCAGAGCGCCATCGCCGAGCTGATGGACGGACGCGACCTGAGCCAGGAGGGCGCGCGCGACGTGATGCGCTCGATCATGGACGGCGAGGCGACACCCGGGCAGATCGGCGCGTTCCTGGTCGCGCTGCGGATCAAGGGCGAGACCGCGGACGAGATCGCCGGTTGCGCCGAGGCGATGCGCGAGCACGTGCTCGTCGTCCGTCCGGTGCGCACCGACCTCGTGGACACGGCCGGGACGGGAGGTGACGGAGCCCGGACGTTCAACATCTCGACCGCGGCGGCCCTCGTCGCCGCGGCCGCCGGCGCAGGCGTCGCGAAGCACGGGAACCGCGCCGTCTCCTCGTCGTCGGGCTCGGCGGACGTGCTGGAGGCGCTCGGCTTCAACCTCGAGCTGCCGCCCGAGACGATCGCGCGCTCGATCGACGAGCTCGGCTTCGGCTTCCTGTTCGCGCCGACGCACCATCCCGCGATGCGGCATGCGGCGCCGGTTCGCCGCGAGCTTGCGACGCGGACGGTGTTCAACGTGCTCGGGCCGCTGACGAACCCGGCCGGGGCGCGCGCTCAGGTGGTCGGCGTGTACGCGCCGGAGCTTGTGCCGACGATCGCTGAGGTGCTCGCGCGGCTGGGAGCCGAGCGCGCGTTCGTCGTGCATGGAGCGGCCGGCGTCGACGAGCTCTCTCCGGCTGGCCCGAACCTCGTTTGTGAAGTTGCGGATGGGCGCGTGCGAAGCCGCGAGATCGACCCGCTCGACCTTGGCATCGCGCGCTGTGCTCCCGATGAGCTCCGCGGCGGGGACCCGGCCGAGAACGCCGAGACGATTCGCCGCATCTTCACCGGCGCCGACGGCGGGGGGCGCGACGCCGTGCTCCTGAATGCTGCGGGCGCGATCGCGGCCGGTGGCCTTGCTAGGGACCTGGCCGAAGGGGTTGGCCTTGCTCGCGAGGCGATCGACTCTGGGGCGGCAGGTGAGCGGCTCGAGGCTCTGAGCGCGTTCTCACGGGAACCGGCGGTGACCGCGTGAAGTTCCGCGACGCTCTCGCCGGTCCGGGGCTGGCGGCGATCGCGGAGATCAAGCGCCGCTCCCCCTCGGCCGGCGACCTGCGGCCCGACGCGGAGCCCGGAGTGCTGGCCCGCGAGTTCGAGCGTGCAGGCGCCGCGGCCGTCTCCGTCCTCGTGGACGAGCGCTTCGCGGGCTCGCTCGACGATCTGCGTTCCGCACGTGCGGCCGCGTCTCTGCCGCTCCTGGCGAAAGGTTTCTTCCGCGAGCCCGACGAGCTGGTCGAGCTGAAACGCATCGGCGCGGACGCGGTCTTGTTGCTGTTGCGGGACCTCGACGACGACGAAGCAGCGCGACTGACGGCCGTCGCCGCCGGCCTCGGCCTCGATGCCCTCGTCGAGGCCCACGACGAGGACGAGTTGGCGCGGGCAGTTGCGCTTGGTGCGGACCCGATCGGCATCAACGCGCGCGACCTCTCGACCTTCGCGATTGACCGCGACGCGCAACTCGACCTCGCGGCTCGAGCTCCGCGCGATCGAGTCGTCGTTGCGGAGAGCGGGATCGAGTCGCGTGCTCAGGCAGCGTCCGCCGAGCTGGCCGGAGCGGACGCGGTGCTCGTCGGTTCTGCGCTCATGCGTGCGCCGGATCCGGCGGCGAAGCTCCGCGAACTGAACGAGCGGCCGCTCGTGAAGATCTGCGGGCTGACGCGAGAGGAGGACGTCGCCGTCGTGGCCGACGCTGGCGCCGACCTGGCCGGCTTCATCCTCGCCGCGGAGAGCCCGCGCCGCGCCGACCGCGTCCTGCCCGTGCCCGAGACGATGCTCTCGGTCGCCGTCTTCGTCGGCGAGCGCTCAGACGTCCGCTCCGACCTCGTCCAGCTGTACGAGCGCGAGAACGGCCACCGCGGACGCGACGCGGTGCTCCTGCGGGGCGAGGAGCCCGTGGCGCACGTGCTCGACCTCCCGTGGGAGCGCGACGACCCCCAGCACCACGCTCGAGCGGCGGTGAGCGAGGGACGGATCGTCCTTGCAGGCCGCCTCGCGCCCGAGAACGTCCGCGAGGCGATCGCGGTCGTCCAGCCGTGGGCGGTCGACGCAAGCTCGCAGCTCGAGCTCTCCCCCGGGGTCAAGGATCACGACCGGGTCCGCGCCTTCGTCGAGGCGGTGCGCTCGTGAGCGTCGGCGTCTACGGCCAGTACGGGGGGCGCTACGTTCCGGAGACGCTGATTCCGGCCCTGGACGAGCTGGCCATGGCCTGGGACCAGGTCCGGAGCGATGTCCGATTTGGACAGGAGCTCGACGATCTGCTGCGCACATACGGCGGCCGGCCGACGCCGCTCACGCTCGCCGAGCGCTTCGTACCCGGAAAGCGCCTGTACCTGAAGCGGGAAGACCTCCTGCACACGGGCGCGCACAAGCTGAACAACGCGCTCGGCCAGGCGCTCCTCGCCCAGCGGCTCAGCAAGCAGCGGATCGTCGCCGAGACCGGCGCGGGACAGCACGGCGTCGCCGCCGCGACCGTCTGCGCGCGCTTCGGCCTCGAGTGCGTCGTCTACATGGGCTCCGAGGACATGCGCCGCCAGCGGCCGAACGTCGAGCGCATGCGGCTCCTGGGCGCGGAGGTGCGGCCCGTCGAGGACGGCACGAAGACCCTCCGCGAGGCGACGAGCGAGGCGATCCGCGACTGGCTGACAAACGTCGAGACGACGCACTACCTGCTCGGCTCGTGCGTCGGCCCGCATCCGTACCCCGAGCTCGTCCGCGAGCTGCAGGCAGTCATCGGGCGTGAGGCGCGGGAGCAGATCCTCGACGCCGAAGGACGCCTGCCGGAGGTCGCGGTCGCGTGCGTCGGCGGCGGCTCGAACGCGATCGGCCTCTTCGCCGGCTTCGTCGACGACCCGGACGTGCGGCTCGTGGGCGTCGAGGCCGCAGGCGCCGCGAGCCTCGGCGACGGACGCACCGGAGTCCTGCACGGAGCGCGCTCCTCGATCCTCGCCGACGAGGACGGCCAGGTGCTCGACGCGCACTCGATCTCGGCCGGCCTCGACTACCCCGGCGTCGGTCCCGAGCACGCGTTCCTCCGGGACAGCGGCCGCGCCGAGTACGTGAGCGCGACCGACGAGGAGGCGCTGGCCGCCTTTCGCGACCTGGCGAGAACGGAGGGCATCCTCCCCGCGCTCGAGCCGGCCCATGCACTCGCGCGCGCCCGCGACCTGGATGAGAAGCTGATCCTCGTCTGCCTCTCGGGCCGCGGCGACAAGGATCTCGAAGAGGTGATCGGCGCGTGAGGTACGACCCGACCCACGTCGCGTCCTTCTACGACGCGTACGGCGACCAGGAATGGACGCGCTTCGACGACGGACGCACGCCGCGACCCAGCCTCGAGGTTCACCTGGAGCACCTGCGACGCTTCGTCAAACCCGGCGACCATGTGCTCGACATCGGCGCCGGCCCGGGCCGCTTCTCGATCGAGCTGGCGCGACTCGGCGCCGCCGTCACCGTGGCCGACATCTCACCCGGACAGCTGGCGCTGAACGAGGCGCGCGTCGCCGCGGAGGGGCTCGAGCATCGCGTCGTCGAGCGCGCCGTCGCGGACGTGCTCGACCTCGCGCAGTGGGAGGACGGCACGTTCGACGTAACCGTCTGCTTCGGTGGCCCGCTGAGCTACATCCTCGACGACGCGGAGACGGCCGTCGCGGAGCTCGTCCGCGTGACGAAGCCGGGCGGGCACGTGCTGGTCTCGGTCATGTCCCTGGTCGGCGCGGCCACCCACTTCCTGTCGATCCTCCTCGACCTCGTACGGCGCGACGGCGCCCCGAAGAACGACGAGATCATCCGAACCGGGCTCCTCTCCGACGAGCCGGATTACGGCCACCTGCCGATGAAGCTCTACCGCTGGAGCGAGCTCGAGGCGCTGCTGACGCTGCACGGGACGATCGTCGCCGCCTCGGCGGCCGGGTTGCTGCCGTCGGCCGAGGTCGACGAGCCGGAGCTTGCAGAGTTCCTCGTGCGCACCGAGCTCGCGCTGGCCGATGAGCCGGGCGCCCTCTCCGCCGGGCAGCACATCCTCGCGGTGCTCAGGAAGGAGCCATGAAGGCACTCGCGATCTACCTGATGGCCGGCCCGGATGCGCCCGAGCTTGCAGAGGCGGCCGTCGAAGGCGGCGCCGACGTGATCGAGCTCGGCTTTCCGTTCTCCGACCCGCTCGCCGACGGGCCGGTCATCCGGCGGGCGGCGGAGCGGGCGCTCGCCCGGGGCATGCGGACGGGCGCCTGCCTCGAGTGCCTTGCGAACACCCGTGAGCGAGTCGACGCGCCGCTCGTCCCGATGACCTATGCGTCGCTCCTCGAGGCGCACGGCTACGAGCGCTTCGCCGCCGACGCGGAGGCAGCCGGCGCCACGAGCCTGATCGTCGCCGACCTCCCCGTCGGCGAGCGGCCAGAACTCCGACGGATCCAACTCGTCGCACCCACCTCCACCGACGAGCGGCTGGAGCTGGCCGCCGAGCAGACGGACGGCTGGCTCTACCTCGTCACCCTGACCGGGACGACCGGGGCCCGCGAACGCCTCTCCCCCACCCTCGCGGGCCTCATCTCCCGGGCTCGGGCGCTGACGGACGTCCCGCTCTACGTCGGCTTCGGAATCTCGACTCCCGAGCACGCCCGGGCCGCCGCTGCCCTGGCCGACGGCGTCGTGGTCGGCTCTCGCGCGGTCGAGATCGCCGGGGAGGGGCCGGCCG
>VAXT01000063.1 GCA_005883245.1 Actinomycetota bacterium
GCGGCAGACGCTCGACCAGGCGGTCGCAGTATTCGAGGCGCTCGGAGCGAAGCCCTGGGCCGACCGTGCCAGGCGTGAGCTAGGGCGAATCGGCGGCCGGAAGGCGGCGCGCGAGGGGCTCTCGACGACCGAGACCGAGATCGTCGAGCTCGTCGTCGCCGGGCGGTCGAACAAGGAGGTCGCACAAGCCCTCCACCTCAGTCCGAAGACCGTTGAGTGGAACCTGTCCAAGGTCTATCGCAAGTTCGGCGTCCACTCGCGCACCGAACTGGCTGCGACTCAGAGCGCCCGCGACTAATTCCGGGGGAATCCCCGGTTGTTGCGCGCCCGGCGCCGTCCTAGCTTCGGCGGCATGCGCAAGTACTTGGTCGAGCGGTACCTCCCGGGCATGACAGCGCGGGAGGTCGACGATGCGAGCACCAGACTGGCCGCATCGGCGGACGAGCTTGCCGCGGAGGGCATTGGGGTTCTGTACGCGGGCTCCA
The DNA here is from genome assembly GCA_005883245.1 of Actinomycetota bacterium. Taxonomy (GTDB): domain Bacteria; phylum Actinomycetota; class Thermoleophilia; order Gaiellales; family Gaiellaceae; genus VAXT01. Next base: position 486 of record VAXT01000063.1, read on the forward strand.
CGTACCTACCGAAGGAGGAGTCCTGCTTCTGCAGGTTCGAGGCTTCCTCTCGAGAGGTCGTCGAGCGCGTCTGCGACCACGCCCACCTGCCCTTCGCTCGCATCCATGCGGTCCGCTCGTTCCCAGACGAAAGGAGGACACATGCATAGCCGGATTTCAGGCGCCGTGGCCGGCGCGTTCCTCGTCGCGATGCTCGCGCTCGGTGCGGCGAGCGCGTCGCCGGGCGAGGTCCCGAGCGGGACGATCTGGGTCACGGAGCGGACGGTCGGAGGCCAGAGCACGGTTGCGGCGATCGACTCCCGGACGGGAGAGATGCGCGGAATCACGTCGGTCGGCGACAACCCGATCGGCATCACTCATCCGAACGGAACGCATGCGGCGTACTCGTCCGACGAGAACGCGAACGAGATGTCCGTGATCGACGAGGACACGGTCTCGGTCGTCGGGACTATCCCGATGGGCGCCAACTCGCGCCCGCACCATCTGATGGCGAGCACGAACGGCCATCGCATCTACGTCGGCGAATTCGGCCACAACTACGTCGGCGTGGTCGACACGCGGCTCGACGAGAACATCTTCGACATCCAGGCCAGCCGCGACACGGGAGCACACACGCACGCAGTCTGGATCACCCCGAACGGCAAGGACCTCTACGCGACGAACGAGGGGCCGGTGCAGAACGGGCCGGGCACGTTCTCGAAGATCGATGTCAAGACGGGGGACATCGTCTGGGAGCACGGCGTCGGCAACCGGCCGAGCGAGGTGCTCGTCGACCGCGACGTCGCGTACGTCTCGGTTCGCTTCGACAACGTGATCCGCGCCTACGACGTCAGTGGGGACGACGCCGTGCTGATCGGCACGGCCGAGGCGAACTTCTCGCCGGACACGCTGTCCCTGACGAACGACGGCGGGACGCTGATCGTCGGGCTGCGTGGGACGCCTGCGCGCATGGCGTTCATCGACACGACCACATTCGCCACGCAGTACCTGTCGCTGCCGGGGACGACGACCGGGCACCAGTGGCTGTCCCGAGACGGCGCCGTGACCTTCATGGCGCTCGAAGGGGCTCTGGGCAAGGGTCGCGGTCGTCGACAACCGGTCCCGGACCTTGGTGACGACCTACGACTACCCGAACGGGCGGACTCGTCCGCACGGCGTCTTCTACGACCCTCAGAAGTAACGCCGTCGCAGGGGCCCGCGCCTTATGCGGGCCCCTGCGCGTACGCGACCGCGACCTCCGCGGCGAGCCCGGCATTGGCGACGACGAGCTCGCGATTGACGCGGAGCGTCTCGCCGCCGCTTCGCTCGTGTAACAGCGAGAGGACGAACGGCGTTACGTCGGGCCCACGGACGCCGGCCTCGTCCGCTGCCGCGAGCGCGGCTGCGATCAGCGGCTCCACTCCGTCCAGGGGATTGGGCGGCGGTTGTGCGAGGAGGAGCGCGGAGTGTCGCTTCAGGCCCCAATGCGTCCTGGCTAGGTCGGCGGCCTCCTCGGCGCTCTCCACTCTCGACGGCACCGGCGGGCCTCCGCGAGCCGTGTAGAAGAGCGGCAGCTCGTCCGTCCGGAAGCCGACGACCGGGATGCTAAGCGATTCCAGGAGCTCCATCGTCGCCGGGACGTCGAGCAGCGATTTCACGCCCGACGAGACGACGAGCGCTTCCGTTCGCGCGAGCTCGCCGAGGTCGGCCGAGATGTCGAGGCGCTCTCCGCGGTGCACGCCGCCGATGCCGCCGGTCCCGAGGAACCCGATGCCGGCCGCCCGGCAGGCGGCGAGCGTTCCGCCCACGGTCGTCGCGCCGACAGCCCTCTGGACGACTGCTGCAGCGAGGTCGCGTGGCCCGACCTTGTGCGCCTCGCCCGTGAACCGCTCCAGCTCGGAGTCCGAGAGGCCGACCCGGAGCGCACCGTCGAGCACGCCAACGGTCGCCGGCACCGCACCCGCTGCACGGACACGCTGCGCAGACTCGATGCCGACGGCCACGCCCTCGCCCGCAGGGAACCCGTGCGCAACGAGCGTCGTCTCGAGCGCGACGACGGGGGCGCGCCGCCGCAGCGCATCCGCGATCTCGGGCGCGACCTGGATCACGGCATCGCTCCCAGCTGGGCGACGCATCTTGCCGCCGCCTGAGCCGCGAGCTCCGGACCGCCGACGAGGTACCCGGCCGCGAGCGCGTCTCCGGCCCCGGTCGTGTCGACGACGTCCGCGCGCAGTGCCGGGTGGTCGATGCCGTCGACCGAGAACCCGTCTGCGCCGCGCTTGAGCACGAGCGTTCCCGGAACCTCGCCCCCGATCGCCGCCAGCTCGCCCTCGTTCGCGAACACGAGCTCGGGCTGAAGCAGCTCGAGCCGGCTGAGGAGCTTCTCCGGCCCATACTCGGCGATCCCTGAAGCGGACGCCAGATCGATGCTGACCCGGCCGCCCTGAGCCTGGACGGCGCCGACCGCCTTCGCCGCCGCCTCCTCGATCGGCCGTCGCAGCAACGAGTACCCGGACAGGTGGAGCCGGTCGCAGCCGCCGAACCAGCGCACGTCGAGCTCCTCTGCGCGCAGCCCCGGAGCGACGCCCCGGTCGGTGAGCATCGTCCGGTTCCCGTCCGCGGCGACGAGCGAGACGACGACGCCGTTCCGTCCCTCCTCGACCGGGCCGAGCAGTTCGACTCCACGGGCCGAGAGCTCGCCCGCCACCAGCTCGCCGGCGGCGTCCGACGCGCGCTTGCCGACGAACCGCGCCTCCGCTCCGAGCTCCGCCGCCCAGGCCGCGACGTTCGCCGCCTGTCCGCCGGCGCCGACGCGAGTCTCCGCAGATCCCTCGGCGTCGGGGCCGCTCGAGCCGCTCGTGCGGACGACGACGTCGAGCAGCAAGTCGCCGAGAGCGCAGAGACGCATGTCGAGGATCGTTTCATGCGCCGCATAGAATCGAGCCCATGGACGGCGCCGATCGTCGAGCCGACCGGCTTCGCTCGCTCCTCGTCGGCGGCGTGATCGGCGCTTGGGCCGTAATCGCCACCGCGCGCCGCCGGCGACGCGCCAAGGCGCGCCGGGCCTCCCCGACCCATGCCGCAGGTCTCGCAGCGTTCGAGGACGCGCCCTGCTACCAGGAGACGATCGAGCTCGAAGCGGCTAACGCTCGAGCGTCGAGAGAGCCTGGTCGGCGGTGAGCAGGTTCACGTCCGCGTCGCCGCTGCCGAGCGACCTCCCGAGGATCTGCGCCTGCCGAGTCTCGAGCAGGAACTCCTTCGGCGTCCGCGTCGGCTCGGTGCTGCGGATGACGAGGAACGGCCCGAACGCGCGTGCCTCGAAGTCCGACCTGGGATTTGGGTAGCGGAGCGGAATCGTCAGCTTCTGCGTGAAGTTGTTCGTGTCGCTGGCGTCGAAGACCCAGACGCCGCGGCCGAGAGTGCCGGCCTCGCGAAGTGAGCGCAGCGCGAGCTTGGCGTCTGCCCGCGGGATCACGGTGTCCGAGAACCCGGCGCGGTCGCGCTCCCAGCCGCCGAGGAAGAGCGGGTCGTACCCGAAGAGGACGTCGTCGGCCCGCGAGCTGCGAGCGAGCCATGCGGACGCGGCCTCTCGCGCCTCGACCCGCGTCGCAGCCTCGCCCTTGTACAGCGGAGCCGTCTTGTCCCAGCCCCACGCGACTTCGGCGCTCATCAGGACGACGAGCGCGGCCACGAGCACGGGAGTTCGCCCGCGCGTCAGGTCGATCAATCCCAGCGCGACGAGGAGCGCAAAGAACGGCAGCACGAAGATCAGGTGCCGGGACTCGGGGGAGGTCGACTGGCCGAACCGCGCGAGGATGAACGCCGCGGTCGGCACGAGGACGACGCACGCGGTCAGGAACGCCGCGTCGCGGTTGCGAAGCCACAGGGCGCGTGCGCCGACGACGGCGACCACGAGGATCGCGATCACCACCGGCGTGAACCCGGACGTGAAGTCCCCCGCCACACGGTAGAGGTACTCGAGCACCGCGCCGGGGCCGTCGAGCTTCTGCCCACCTGCCCCGACGCTGACGTCGAAGCGCCCGGCGAGGACGTGGTCGCTGTACCAGAACGGCGCCCCGAGGACAGCCACCGCCGCGGTTGCGTAGAGCGCCGCCCGCGTGCGCGCGCGCGCGAGTACATAGACGACCTGCGTGGCGAGCACGAGGGCGCCGTACGGGTGCGTCGCGACTGTTGCCAGGATGGCCACGGCCCATAGAGCCCAGCGTTTCCGGCCTCCCTCCGCGACCGCGGCGAGGAAGGCGAGGTATGAGAGCGCGCTCGTGAGCAGGAAGAGGCTGTACATCCGGCCGTAGATCCCGTGGAAGAGGAGCATCCAGCTCGCAGAGCCGATCGCCGTCGCCGCGAGCCCGGCCGTCCGTCCTGCGAGGCGCGCTCCCACGAGCGCCACCACCGGCACGGAGGCGATCGCGAACAGCGCCGAGAAGAGCCGCAGCCCGACGAGGCCGCCGCCGAGATGGACGACGACCCAGGCGCAGAAAAAGTGAAGCGGCGCGCCGCCCCGCTCGGTCTGCACGGTCGTGAACAGCCCGCCGAGCGACTTGCGGCCGACGAAGAGCGCGAGCGTCTCGTCCTCGTGCGGCGGCCAGGCCGTCAACCGCGCGAGCAGGAACATTGCGACCGCCGCCGTGCACCCCGCGACCCCGAGCCAGAACGTCCTTAGGCCGAGCTCGGCCGCTGGTTCCGCGTACGTGCGGGCGTAGGGCTCTGGCCGGCCCGGCGACACCTCACTCGTTCGCGTCGCCAAGGCCGCGAAGCTAGCACGCAAGCCGACGCGACGAGTGTCGCCTGGGGTCGGAGCTAAGCTCCGTCTGGTGCCCATCTACGAATACAAATGCCCGAACGGGCATCACTTCGAGGTTTTCCAGAAGATGGCCGACGACCCGCCGGAGGTCTGCGAGACCTGCGGCGAGGGCCCCGTTCAGCGGGTCCTGTACCCGGTCGCGGTCCATTTCAAGGGCTCGGGCTTCTACTCGACCGACTACGGCCGGGGCTCGCGCAAGCCCTCGCGCGACGGCGACAAGCCCGGCGAGTCGTCCGGCGACAAAGGCGACAAGCAGGACAAGGACGTCAAGAAGGTCGCCGAGACCTAGGCGCTAAGGGCAGCCCGAGCCGAACGCGGATCCCGGCAAGGGCGGCTGCGGCGCCGAGCGGCCGAGGAAGGCCGCGATCGTCCGGCGCGCCTCCTCGTCCGGCTGGAGATACCCGCCCCCGAAGCCTGCGGGTGTCCCGCCGAGCCGGCAGTGAAGCTGGTTCCCGCTCCGCTTCTTGACGAGGGCGAGCTGCATCATCTGACCGGCCGTGAGGTCGGTCGTGAGCGGCTTCATCACGTCGTCGCCGATCCACGGCAGCTTGACCATCACGCCGAGGCCCGTCAGCTTCGCGAGCAGCGCCTGGATCACCGCCTGCTGCCGCTCGGTGCGGGTCACGTCGCTCTCACGCGGGTTGAGCTTGTTCTCGCGGATCCGGGAGTAGACGCGAGCGCGCTGGCCGTTCATGTGCTGCATCCCCTTCGCGAAGCGCCAGCCCTGCCAGCGGTCACAGCGCGCCTGGGTCGCGTAGGGGCAGTCGAACTTGTTCGAGAGGATCGGCCCCGGCACGTCGACGTCCACCCCGCCGACCTTGTCGATCACCTTCGTGAACGCATCGAAGTCGACGACCACGACGTGGTTGACCTCGACGTCGGTGAAGCCGCGCACGGTCTTGATCGCGAGCGCCGGCCCGCCGAGCTGGAACGCCGAGTTGATCTTGTCGTAACCGTGGCCGGGGACGTTGACGCGCAGGTCGCGCGGGATCGAGAGGTAATTGAGGCGGC
>VAXT01000064.1 GCA_005883245.1 Actinomycetota bacterium
CCTGGAGGGCAAGGAGCGAACGACGCTGTGGGTGCTCGCGCTCGCGATCGACTACCTCGGCGTCCTCGTCGGCCGCGGGCAAGGCTGGCGGCTCTCGCCCGGGCACTTCGCAGAGCGTCACGGCCTGGTCGTGATCATCGCGATCGGCGAGTCGATCGTGGCGCTCGGAGTCAGCGCCTCTGGAACACCGCTCACGGCAGGCGTGATCACGACCGCCCTCGTTGGCATGACGATCGCGACGGCCCTCTGGTGGGCCTACTTCGACTGGGTCGCGATCCTTCTCGAGCACCGGCTGCGGGAGGCGACGGGCACAGCGCAGACGACCCTGGCGCGCGATGCGTACAGCTACCTCCACTTCGTGATGGTCGCCGGGATCGTGCTGTTCGCGATGAGCCTGAAGAAGGCGCTCGGGAACTACGACGCCCATCTGGCCGCGGTTCCCGCGACTGCCCTGTGCGCCGGTCTCGGCGCCTACCTGCTCGCGCACGTGCTGCTCCGCTACCGGATCTCGGGGACGATCGGCCGCGGACGCCCGCTCGCCCTCGTCGCGTTGATCGTCTTCTGGCCGTTCGCCGACGAGGTGCCGGCGCTCGCCGCGCTCTCGGTGACTGCAGCCGTCTTCGTCGTCCTGATCGCCTACGAGGCCATCCGGTATCGCGAGTCGCGCTCTTCCATCCGGCACGGTGCCGTTCCGACCGCGGAGGTTATGACCGGACGGCGCGTCCCGGAGACCTGACGGACAGCTCCTCGTCGATCGCCCGCCTCGGACGACGGCAGCGCGTGGGTCTCGAGCTCGACCGACGGCGAGCTCTGGCGCCTGCGCCCCTAGCTCAGTCCCAGGACTCGAGCACCGGATATCTGCTGGCGCCGTCGATGCAGTCGGCGGCGTAGAGCGCGACTCCCACGTCGCCGGTCCACAGCGAGTACCGGCCGTTCCCTCGCCGCTCGACCTGCCCGAGCGCGTGCATCGCGAACCGCCGTGCGCGCTCGAGCCAGAGCTCGTCGCCCGTGCGCTCGAAGACCTTGAGGAACGCGTGCCCGTTTCCCGCCGTCCCGTGGCAGATGCCCGATCCCTTCTCCATGCCGGGCGGTCCCGCCTGCCAGGCCAGCTCGGCGCCGCCCAGGAGCAAGTCCTCGTCCAGGTACGACGCTGCGCCCGCAGCGATTCCGGGTGCCCCGGCGCACCACTGGAGCCGTAGACGAGGCGCGTCCATCGCCTCGCGGGTCGGCCAGTTCACGAGCCCCTCCTCGCGGACGGCCAGCCCGGCGAGCGCCGCGGCGGTCTCGCGCTCGAGCTGCTCCCGGCGCGGATCGTGCCTCAGCGCGAGGACGATCCCGACGAGGCCGTGCGGCGCGGTCAGGCTACGGAATGTCTCGCCGTAGAGCCGGTTCGTCCAGAGCCCGTCGTCGTCCCTGGCCGCCCAGACCGACTCGGCGCTTTCCCGCCACGCCTCGTCCCAGCGCTCCTCGCCGGTCCATTCGAGCATCGCCCGTGCCGCGAGCATCGTGCCGGGCGCGCCCCACATGATCTCGACAGCCTCGTTGGCGACGTTCTCGCGCACCCGCGCGTACAGCTCGTCGGCCAGCTCGACGCTCGGCGCCAGCCGCCAGGCGACGATCAACGGCCCGCTCTCACCGGTGAGGAGCGCGGAAGCCGCAGCCTCCGGAAGCGAGTCCCCCTGCGCGTAGTCGGGCAGCTCGCGCCACAGCTCGAGGGTGCGAGCCGCCGCGGCCGGCAGATCGATCGAGGTCTGCGCGAGACCCCGGCGGCGCAGTGCGTCGAGCGCCCAGATCACGCCCGACGCACCGACGTAGAGGTCCTTCAGCGGCGGTGTCGCGAGGTAGACGTCCCACTCCTCGGCCGGCCAGAGCTGCTCCGGGTCGAAGGCCGCGTCCGTGTCGGCGACGATCCGCGCGATCGCGTCGCGGGCGCGACCCTCGCCCCATGTCTCGTCAGTCAGCGGCTCGTGGAGCCCCGGGTCGTACAGCACGTGCGCATGTTCGCACCCGGAGCGCCGGCTCAGGCTTCGCGCTCGCCCGCGTGCACCTCGCCGCGCCAGGCACCGGTCTCGGCGCCCATGGTCTCGACGAGCTGCTTGAACCGCTTGAGATCGGCCCCTACCTGGCGTGAGTCGAGCCCGATCTTCGCGCCGAGCTGCTCCATCAAGCCGTCGGGCTCGTACGACATCTCAACCGTGATCAGCGTCGAGTCGGGGCCGAGCTGCTCGAACGTGACGATCCCGTTCGGCCCGTTGCCCGAAGTCGCCCGCCAGGCGATCTTCTGATCGGGAACCTGCTCGACGATCTCGGCCCCCCACTCGCGGCTCGCGCCGCCGACGTTGGCGACCCAGCGCAGGTGCGTGTCGTCGATCTGCGTGACCGACTCGACGCCGTCCATGAACTTCGGGAACTGCTCGAACTGCGTCCACTGGTTGTAGGCCGTGCTCACCGGGACGACGACGTCGATCGATTCTTTGATCGTTTCCATGTGACCCCCTTCTGAGTTGCTCAGGCTGCTGCTGCCCGTTTCGGGCGGCGCGAAACGCTCTCAGGCCGAGGCGAGGCCGACGTGCTTGCGCGTAACGTCGGCGGGGGATGCGCAGCCGCAGAGTGCAAGGGCGAGCTCGATCTCGCCGCGCAGCAGCTCGAGGACGTGCTGGACGCCGTCGGCGCCTCCGACGGCGAGCCCCCACAGCGGCGCGCGGCCCGCGAGCACCGCCTGCGCCCCGAGCGCGAGCGCTTTCACGACGTCCGTCCCGCGCCGGATCCCGCCGTCCATGAGCACGGCGACACGATCGCCGACCGCCTCGACCACCTCCGGCAACGCGTCCAGTGCGGCAGCGACGCCGTCCAGCTGGCGGCCGCCGTGGTTCGAGACGACGACTCCGTCCGCGCCCGCCTCCGCGGCCAGCAACGCGTCCTCCGCCGTGAGGATGCCCTTGACGAGCGTCGGCAGCGAGGAGACCGAGCGCAGCCACTCGAGGTCCTGCCACGTGAGCGTGTCGTCGACGGCCCAGCTGATGTCTTCCGGCGACACGGCACGGCTCGCCTCGGCCAGCGCGACGAAGGCCGGAACCGGCAGCCCCTCCGGAACGGCGAAACCGGTCTGCAGATCCCGCTCGCGTCGGCCGAGACACGGCAGGTCGACCGTCGCGACGACCGCGCCGTACCCGGACGCCTCGGCCCGCTCGACGACGTCGCGGACGAAGCCGCGGTCGCTCGACCAGTAGAGCTGGAACCAGCGCGGCGCCTCGGGCGCGGCCTCGGCAACCTCCTCGATCGTGGCCGTGGCGAACGTGGACAGGCAGAGCCCGGTCCCCGCGGCCGCGGCGCCTCGCGCCATCGCCACCTCTCCCTCCGGATGCACCGTCCGCTGGAAGGCGGTCGGCGCGACGAACACGGGCATCGAGCTCTCGGTGCCGAGCACCGTGGTCGCAGTCGTCACCCGTGAGACGTCGACGAGCATCCGCGGCCGTAGGATCCAGCGCTGGAACGCGGCACGGTTCTCCCGCAAGGTCCATTCGTCGTCGGCCCCACCGACGACGTACCCGAAGACGCCCGGGTCGAGCCGGGCCTCCGCCGCGCGCGCATAGTCATCGACGTTGAGGAGAGGCTCCGGCACCCGCCTATCCTCCTGCAGACGCCTAGGAAACGCGCAGACCTCGGCGTGGATGCGGCCGGAGGCGTTTCTGAGCCGCCCACCGGAGCGGCCGGCGCGCACGGCGAGGATCTCGGCCAGAATCGAGACCGCGGTCTCGGCCGGAGTCTCGGCGCCCACGTCGAGGCCGGTGGGCCCGGAAATGCGGTCGACCTCTTCTTCGGTCAGGCCTTCCTCGAGGAGCAGGCCGCGGCGCCGTTCCTGCGCCCTCCTCGAGCCGATCGCTCCGACGTAGAACGCGTCGCTGCGCAGCGCGCGTGCAAGCGCCGGGACGTCGAAGCGCTCCTCGTGCGTGAGCACGACGACGGCGGTCTTCTCGTCGACCTCGATCCGTTCGAGGAGCTCGTCGGGCCACTCGACGAGCAGCTCGTCCGCGGCGGCAATCCGCTCCCGGGTCGCGAACGTCGCGCGCGGATCGGCGACGACCGTGTCCCAGCCCAGCTCTTTGGCGCCCCGGCACAAAGCCTCTGCGATGTCGACGGCGCCGAAGACGACGAGCCGGTTGGGCGCGGAGGCCTCCGCGAGCCGCTCGAGGTCGCTCAGCGCGACGCGCTCGATGCCGACGTCGATCTCGCCTCCACACGGGAGGCCGACCGATCCGGCCTGTTCGTCCGTGATCCCATAGGTGAGCACCTGCGGCTCGCCCGCCGCGAGCACATCACGTGCCGCGACCGCGACTTCGCTCTCGACGCAGCCGCCCGAGACCGACCCTGCGAGCTCCCCCCGCTCCGAGACGGCCAGCTTCGAGCCGACCGGCCGGGGGGCGGAGCGCCGCGTGGCGAGGACCGTGGCGAGAGCCATGTGCTCGTCGCCGCGGTCTCGCCATCGAATGAGCTGGTCGAGGATCTCTCTCATCGCCCAGCTACGAGCCTATCGAGGCCTAGGCTGCCCGCTCCAGCTCGTCGTCGCTCTGCGGCGCGCCGCCGAGGAGCTCGGCGAGTTGCGCGATCGCCTCCCCCTCGACCTGGCGGACACGCTCGCGGGAGATTCCGAGCTCCTTGCCGATCGTCTCCAGCGGCTGCGGGTCGCCGTCGAGCCCGAACCGCAGCTCGAGCACCCGGCGCTCGCGCTCCGGGAGCCGACTCAGAGCGCTTCGAACCTCGAGCCGCCGCAGCGAGTCGACCGCCTCGTCCTCCGGGTCGACCGCCAGCGGATCTCCGAACAGGTCGCCGAGCTCGCCCTCTTCGTCGGCGCCGACACGCTGGTTGAGCGACACGGGCGCCGCTGCCGCGTCGAGCGCCTCGTCGACGTGCCGCAGCGTGAGCTCGGCGGCCTCGGCCAGTTCCTCGCGCGTCGGCTCGCGGCCGAGCCGTACGCTCAGCTGGCGTGCAATCCGCGCGAGCTTGAGCCGGCGCTCGTGGACGTGGCTCGGCACGCGGATCGTGGCCGACTGGCTCGAGATCGCCCGCTGACAGGCCTGCCGGATCCACCAGGTGGCATAGGTCGAGAACTTGAAGCCGCGCCGCCAGTCGAACTTCTCGACTGCGCGGTTCAGCCCGATGACTCCGTCCTGGACCAGGTCGCCCAGCGGGACCTCGTGTCCCTGGTAGCGCTTGGCGATCGAGATCACGAGCCGGAGGTTGGAGTTGATCATGCGCTCCTTCGCGGCCGTGTCTCCGCGCTCGATCCGCTTGGCGAGCGCGACCTCCTCGGACGCGGTCAGCAGCGGATAGCGCCCCGCCCTCGTCATGAAGAGGGTCAGGGCGTCGGTCGAGCCCGAGAGCTCGTGGCTCTCGGCCGGCTCGCGCACCGGAGTGGCGACGTCGACCTCGCGCGCCTCGAGCTCGGCCTCGAGCGCCGTGACCTCGCCCTCGTCGAGGTCGTGCTCTGCGGCGAAGGCCTCGAGCGCGCTCTCCTCGATCGTCCCACGCTCCTCGGCCTCGCCCAGGAAGGCCTGGATCGGCTCCTCGAGGATCACGGTCACAGGCTCCTCGCCTTCTGCCGCCGGCGCTCGAAGCGCTCGACCCGGCTGCCGCCGGCGACGGGGCGCTCCGTGCCGGTGTACGCCGGATGGCAGTTCGAGCAGGCGTCGACGACCAGCTCGCTCCGGGTCGAGCGGGTCGTGAACGTGTTGCCGCACGATGTGCAGCGAACGCTTGTGAGCATCAGCTCAGGATGAATCGACTTCAAAAGAATTTCCTCCTTCAGAGTTGGGGCGCGGCCAAGGGCCGGCACGCCCACACATGAGTTAGAACGCTCCGGAGCGCGGAGATATTTCGCCGCCGATCCCTGAATGAGGGATTTCGCGCCAACCGGAGAACCGATTTCGGGAGGTTCGGCTAGATAGCAGTAGAAATCGGCTGAAGCGGCTCGGAACGTGCTGTTGCGGCTCCTGCCAACACCGCGCAGAATGAGGCTCGGCGTCCAAATTGACGCCAGGCAATTTGGATGTAAGGGAGGGCAATCACTGTGGCGAAGAAGACTCCCGTCAAGGCGGCGGCGAAGGCGGATAGGAACGGCGTGTCGGTGAAG
>VAXT01000186.1 GCA_005883245.1 Actinomycetota bacterium
GTCTTCGCCCGCGACGACCTCAAGCCCGGTCTCGTCCATGCGGCCCGGGTGGCACGAGGCGTCTTCCGGTGATTCCGGAGCTCGTCGAGCGACGGGCCCGCTGGGTGCTCGACACGATCGGCGCCCGCGACCTCGGGCTCGGCGACGACGTGCCGTACAGCGCCGAGGCGTGGGAGGAGGTCGACCGCGGCGAGCGGCCCGGCGGCGACGACCTGGCGGAGGCGTTCTTCCACCTCGCCCGCCTCGAAGAGCTGAACGGGACGCGGGACGAGCACGACCGCTTCCGGGCGGCGTCGTCGTGCCTCGATCCACTCGATCCGCCCGTGGAGAGGCTGCGTCGACGCCTGGGGATCGAGCCTCCACGGTGGAGCGGGGCGCGGTTCGCCGTCGCGCTCACGCACGACGTCGACGTCCCCTGGAAGTGGACGAGTCGCGGCGTGAAGGGAGCAGCTGCGCGTGCCAAGAGCGACTTCCGCACCGGCCGCGTCGGTTCCGGACTGCGCGAGCTGCGCGGGCTTGCCGGCGCGGCGGTGCACAAGATCCGCGGCACCGACCCGTACTGGAGCTTCGACCGCATCCTGCGCGACGAGCGGCGATCGGGCGCCTCGTCGACCTTCTTCCTGCTCGCCGAGCACGCGCACGACCTCGACGGCCCCGCGGCCGAGTCCTACGAGCGGCTGCGGCCGCATCTCGTCGAGACGCTCCAGGCGGGACACGCCGAGGTCGGGCTCCACGGCAGCTACTCGGCCGCAGACGATGCCGAGCGCCTCGCGGGCGAGAAGAAGCGGCTCGAGACGCTGTCCGGGCCGGTCCAGGGCCAGCGCTACCACTTCCTGCGCGTCGACCCCCACCGAAACCTGCGCTCTCTCGAGGCGGCTGGCTTCGCCTACGACTCGTCCCTCGGCTTCGGCGACGCGGTCGGATTCCGGGCCGGGATCGCGCATCCGTTCCGGCCCTGGGACTTCGAGCGGGAAGCGCCGCACGACCTGATCGAGGTGCCGCTCGCGGCGATGGACGTCACGCTGTCCGCCGAGCGCTACCTGAACCTCAGCGTCGAGCAGGCCGGGGCGCGGCTCGCGGCGCTGCTCGACTGGGCTGCCGAGCACGGCGGCGGCTTCGCGGTCCTCTGGCACTCCGAGCAGTACGACTCGGCGCTCCTGCCAGGCTGGGACCGCCTCTACCGCCGGCTGATCGAGGACGTGCGGGCTCGTGGTGGGGCGTGCCTGCAGGCCGGTGCGCTCGCGGAGGAGGCGCGCGAGTGGCTGTCGTGAGCCAACCGATGCGGGTCTATCGCGTACGTGCGGGGCGAGCCACGTCTTCGGCGTTCTTCCTCGCCCTCGTGCTCGCGGCGCCCCTCGCGCTCCTTCTGGGGCGCGCCCTGCCGCCGCACGGCCTTGGGCTCGTCCTGCGGCTCACTGCCGCGTCGGCATGCGTCCTCATCGTTCCCGGCGCGATCTTCGTGCGCGCCCTCGGCCGTCCGCACACGTTCGGGGTTGCGATCGCGGCCTCCTTCGCCTGGAGCCTGGCGGCGCTCGCGGGCGCGCTGGCACTCACGTTCGCGCTCGACGGGAGGATCGAGACGACTCTCTGGCTCGTCGGGGCCTTCTCGGTCGCGTCGCTCATCCCGGCAGTTCTGCGCGCACCCGTTCCGTCGGAGGACAGCGAGCGGCTGACGATCGCCGGAGTCGCCGCCGCGGCAACGATCTTTGCCGGCGCGGTCTGGTGGGCGTCGAACACGGTCTACGGCGACGGGCTCTTCCATCTCGGCCGCGTGCGCAAGCTCGAGTCGCTCGACCTGACCTCGCTGAACGTCGTCGACGAGTTCCGTCACGGCGGGCTGCATCCCGGCTACGCGTTCCCCGTCTGGCACGCGGGCCTGGCGATGGTCGCCCGCCTGGCGAACGTCGACCCGACGGTGGTCATGCTCCACCTGCCGGCGATCCTGACCCCGCTCGCGGTCGTGCTCGCGTACGCGGCCGGAGCCGCGCTCTTCCGCTCGTATGGCGCGGGTGTCGCCACGGCTGCCGCCCAGGTCGGGCTGATCGGCTTCTCCCGCGCGGGGACAGGGTCGTTCGACTTCCTCGCCCTGCCACCGACCGTCGCCCGCGCGCTGATCATTCCCGCGTTGCTTGCGCTCGTCTTCTCGCTCGTCGCAGGCGGACGGCGCCGCCAGGTGCTCTCGATCTCGGCCGCATCGATCGCGCTCGCGCTCGTCCACCCGACGTACGCGTTCTTCGCCGCTGTGCCGCTTGCCGGCTTCCTGCTGGCGCGGGTCGTTCTCGCGTGGCCGCTCTGGCGCGAGAACCTCCGCATCGCCGCTTCGTTGCCGGCCGTGCTCATTCCCGCGGGCCTGTACGCGCTGTGGCTGAAGCCGATCGTCGACGAGACGGTCTCGCACCGGCCGGACGCCGTCGAGCGACGGCGCGCGATCACGCACTACGCGGGGCAGATCGACGTCGTCCACGGTCTGCTCCGCCTGGCCCCGGAGACAATCTCGCGCGGAGGCGCGATCGCCGTCGCCGGCTTGGTCGCGATCCCCATGGCCGCCCTCGGCGGAACCCGACGGTGGGCCGCCTATGTGCTCGGCGCGTCGCTCACGGTGCTCGTCATCGTGCTCGTCCCGTGGACGTTCGACAGCCTGTCGAACGCGGTCTCGGTCTCGCAGGCCAGGCGCCTCGCGATCTTTCTGCCGATCCCGTTCGCGGTTGCCGGAGCCGCCTCTCTGCTGGGCCGCTACCGGCTCGCCGGCTGCTTCGCCGCGTTCGGGGCGGGAGGGCTGCTCCAGCTCCTCTACCCCGGAGAGTTCTCCTACTTCCTCGTCGTCGGCGGTCCGCCCTGGCCGGTCTGGCTCGCGCTCGCGGGCGCGGGCATCGGGCTGATCGTGGCCGCGATCGTCCGCCGCTCCGCGCCCGAAGCCGCGCCGCTCTGGACCGCGGCCGTCGCGCTCTCCCTCGTCGCCCCGGTCGGCCTTGCCGGCCTCGCCTACGTGAAACGCGACGAGCCGGACCGCCTGCGCCTCACGCCGGGCCTCGTCCACGCGCTGCGCACGAAGGTACCGGCCCGGGACACCGTCTTCTCAGACCTGGAGACGAGCTACAGGATCGAGGCGTACGCCCCCGTCTACGTCTCCGCCGCCCCGCCGGCGCACGTGGCCGACACGAAGGACAACTATCCGAACGAGCGCCGCCACGACGTGATCAAGTTCCTCAGGAGCGGCAGCCTTTCGGTCCCCCGCCGCTACCACGCGCAATGGATCGTGGTCGCCAAGCGCCGCTTCGACCTCCCGCTCCACCTGCCGAAGGTCTACTCCGACTCGCGCTTCGCCCTCTACCGGCTGACGCCTAGTTCCTGACGGTGAACGCGAACAGGGCCTGCCCGAGGTTCTCCTGCTCGTCGAGCGCGTCGATCTGGAGGACGTAGGAGCCGTTCGAAAGGACATGCGTGTCGAACTGGTGCGCGAGGTAGAACTCGTAGCGGCCCCTGCGGCCCGCCCTGTTCTGGAACGTCCCCGGGGCGTATACGAACGAGAAGATGTTGAGCGGGAGCAAGAACGTCCGGAAGTCGACCGGCGTCTCCCAAGCCCTGGTCGTGTTCTGGCCCTGGACGATTCGCCAGCGGATCAGGGACGGCGTGAAGATCGCCTGGTTCCAGGGCAGAGGAATCGGCACCGGCGGCGTGTCGAACGCCTCGGTGGTGATGTCGACGGTCCCCGTCACCGCCTCCGGGGCGATCGGTCGCCCACCCGAGAAGAAGGTCATGCTCGGGATCTGCGGCACCGTGTCGTCGATGTACGGTGCGAGCCCGCCCAGTCGGAGCGGGTTGATGTAGGTCCCGTCCTTGTACTCGGCCAGGTGCACGTGTCCCGCACCGGCGACGACGTGCCCGATCAGCTGATGGCGCCGTACCCGCTGGCCCTTGACGACCGCGGGAACGACGTGCCAGTACGAGAGGCGGTGTCCTCCGCGCATCGGGACGACCGCAACCGTCTGTCCGTGCACGCGGACCGTTCCCGGATCGATCGCGTAGACCGGGCTCCCATCGGGCGCCGAGATGTCGACGCCGAAGTGGAACCCGCTCTCTTCTCCGGAGAGACGCGGGTCGTTGAAGTACCCACGGACCAGATGCTGCTGGTAGAAGGGCTTGATCGGCCAGCCGTACGCTGAGGCGGCCGCAGGCACGAGCAACGCCAGCAGGCTGAAGGCAAACAAGAGGCGAAGTGGGCCGCGCACGGGCAAGTTGTAGCAACGGGTTCGTTAGGGTGCCGCTTCATGGCTAGTCAGGAAACCGTCGAGCAGGCGCCCGAACAGGCCTTCGTGTACGCGGAGCCGCGTGTCGTCACCGAGCTCGAGGAGTGCTACTTCTACCACTCGATGGAGATCCCTGGGTACGGGCTCGTCGAGGGCCCGTGGGACCTCCGCGGCGGCGTCGACGACTACCTCGGGGGCGTCGACCTGAACGGAAAGCGCGTTCTCGAAGTGGGCACCGCGAGCGGGTTCCTCTGCTACACGATGGAGGGGCGCGGGGCCGACGTCGTCGCTTACGACCTGTCCGACGAGCAGTCGTGGGACGTCGTGCCGTACGCGCAGTACGACCACGCCTCGTTCGACTCCGATCGCCGTGAGCACCTGCGCAAGCTGAACAACAGCTGGTGGCTCGGGCACGGCGCCTTCGAGTCGTCGGCCAAGGTCGTCTACGGGACGGTCTATGAGATCCCGGAGGAGATCGGGCGCGTTCAGGTTGCCACTTACGGCAACGTGCTGCGGCATTTCCGTGATCCGTTCCTCGCGCTCGAGCGCGGGCTGCGGTTGACGACCGAGACGGCGATCGTCACCGAGAACCCGTCGCTCCGCTACTCGCTGCCCCAGATGGCGGCGAGCCTGCTCAAGCCGAACATGGCGTTCCTGCCGAACCACGAGCGCATGCAGCCGCGTGAGTCCTGGTGGCACTTCACACCGGCCGTGATCAAGCAGATGCTCGGCGTGCTCGGGTTCGAGGACACGAAGGTGAACTACCACGTGCAGCGCTTCGCCGGGAAGCGCAAGCCGCTGTTCACGGTCGTTGGACGCCGGACCGTGCCTCTGTCGGACTAAGGCGCCGACTCGGCGGCGCCGACCGAGAGGAAGGATCGGCTTTGCCGGCTCTTCCGTCTAATCTGGCGCCCGATGCGGGTGCTGCTCGTCACGATGTACTTTCCGCCGGCCGGCGGCGCAGGCGTTGCCCGGCCGACGAAGCTCGCCGGACATTTGGTAGAGCTCGGCTTCGAGGTGCACGTGCTCGCGCCCGACGACTCGAAGTGGCTGTACCGGGACGACGTGCTGGCGATTCCGTCCAACGTCCAGGTGCACCGCGCGAAGTACGTCGGGCCCAGGGGGCGCCTGCCCGCCGAGGAGCTTCACGGGCTCGACGGGCTCGACCGCGCGCTGCGCCAGGCGGCCCTCTTCTCGCGACGGCTGCTCGTCCCGGACGAGTTCGTCAGCTGGGGACTGACCGCGATTCCGGCCGCGCGCCGCATCGTCCGCGACGAGAAGATCGACGTGCTCGTGACGACCTCGCCTCCCGCCTCCGTCAACCTGATCGGCGCCGCGGTCAAGCAGGTGACCGGGGTCTACTGGGTGGCCGACCTGCGCGACTCGGTGGCGGCGAACCCGGACCGGCGCGTCGACCGGCTCGCGGTTCGCATGAAGGAACAGGCGCAGGAGTCGGTCGCGAAGCTCGTCGCCCGCTGGGCGGACGCGGTCGTCACCGTCTCCAAGGCGATCTCGGCTGAGATGCGCGCGCTCGGCGCCGAGCGCGTGGAGACGATTCCGAACGGCTGCGACTTCGAGGACTTCGCCGGGCTCGAGTACCACCGGAACGAGCGCTTCCGGATCACGCACACGGGGACGTTCTTCGGTCACCGCGACCCGCGGCCGTTCCTGTCCGCGCTCGCCGAAGTCGAGGGCGACGTCGTCGCTCGGTTCGTCGGCGGCCTGCGCTCCGCAGACCGCGAGTTCGCGGAAGCCCTCGGGCTCGGCGATCGAATCGAGGAGATCGAGCACGTGCCGCGCCAGTCGGCGCTCGAGCTGCAGCGCGACTCGGAAGCTCTGCTCCTGCTCCTGCCGGAAGCGGGCGGGCGTGGCAAGACCGTCCCGTCGGCGAAGA
>VAXT01000187.1 GCA_005883245.1 Actinomycetota bacterium
CGCGGCGATGTTCGCGTTTGCCGCCTCGGTGTAGAGCCGTGCGGGCGTCCGGAAGTCGGGGTCGTTCCCGATGTAGCCGTCGATCACGACCATGTCCTGCTCGGCGATGTAGGCGTCCTGGAACTCGGCCCACCTGTGGCCTTCCTCGCGCGTGATCGCCTGGTTCTGCCCGTCGGGCTCGTCGGTGACGATGAACGTCGAGCGCTTCGAGCGCGACACGACCTCGGTCTGGACGTTCAGGTTCCCGAACCGCGTCGGCTGCGCGTTCGGCATCTCGGCTGCGAGGGCCTTGACCTCGTCGGCGCTCGGGTTCGCGATGACGTTGGCCGCCTCGGGCAGCCGGAAGAGCATCTTCGCCACGAGTCGGGATGTTACCCGGGCGCCGCGGGATCCCTCCCTTTGCACGGGCTCGTCGCTCGTTAGCGGGCGGTGAGCCGGCCGTGACTGCGCCGTTTGGGCGCCCTTCGAGCGTGGGGGTGAAAGGAGGTGACCCCCATGTTCATCAGGCTTTTCATTCTCATCGCCAGCATCGTCACCGCGGCGGCAATGGCGAACTACCCAGGCGGCGGCGGCCCCTGAGCGGACCATCGAGCGGCCGGGCAGGCCCTCGAGCAGAATCACGAAGAGCTCCAAGCGGGGCTCTTCGTGGTCTTGAAGCTACGCGACCGTCAGCTCGCTCAGCATCGCCCGCGCCACCTCGGCGGAAACGCGGTTGCCCTTGCGCTCGAAGAGGAGCAAGGCCTCCTCGACGCGGTCGGCGGCCTCTGCAGGGCGCTCAGCCAGTCGGAATACCTCCGCGAGATCGAGCAGGACGGCTCCGTGATCGCTGAGCGCATCCGTCCGCGCCGCGATTCGCACAGCCTCCTCTGCGAGTGACTCCGCATTGCGAAAGTCACCGGCACGAGCGAGGAGCTTGGCGCGAGTCCGGCGCCATGAATGCTGCGCGCTGACGTCATCCGACGCGGCGCGCTTCTGTGCGAGATCGAGCCAGGTCTTCGCTTCGTCGTACCGCCCCTGCACATACAGGGCGTCTGCGAGCTCGGCGGCAACCGTTGAAAGGCCTGCGGAGTCGTGCACGCGTTCCAAGGTCCTGCAGCAGTCCTCGAGCACGCGCCCGGCTTTCGCAGCGTCACCGGAGAGCATCTCAATCCGCCCGAGCACGCGGCCGCTGCTGTTCGCACGAGCGTAGACCTCGCCGATCTCCTCGTAGGTCGTCGCGGCCTCGGTGACATGACGACGAGCGACGTCGAACCGGCCATCGATCGCCTCGAGCCCGCCCATGAACGCCAGCACGTTTGCCTGCCCGGCCCGGTCGGTCGCCTCGTCGAGAAGCTCCTCGCAGCGATCGAGAGCTTCGGCGAGGGGAGTGGGGCCGTAAAAGAGCGCCGAAGCGAGGTCCTGGAGGCAACCCGATGCCGACCACCGGGAGCGGTGGTAGTGGATGAGGGCTCGCTCGACGGCCTCCTGCCAGTCGGCGATCCTCCCCTCGATCGAGCGTACGTAGCCGACGTGACGCCAGGTGCGCCCTAGTGCCCGCTCGTCGCGCAGCTCCTCGAAGATCGGAACCGCCTGGGTCGCGAGCTCGAGCAACTCGGCCGACGCGCCCTCGGGATCGCTGAAGAGATGCAGGTGGGCGAGCTCGATCTGAGCGCGGAGCCTCAAACGCTGATCGTGCGCGGACGAGGCCACCTCGACCGCCACGACCAGAGTGGCCTCGCCACGCTCGAAATCGCCTGAAGCCCTCTGCGCCACGCCGAGCTCACAAAGCAGCTCGGTGCGCCTCGCGTCGTCGGCCGAGAGGAGCGCGGTCGCGCGGCCGAGCAGGTTGACCGTTGCCGGGGTATCCGCCCGCTTCCAGGCGCGGATGCCGGCTGCTGCAAGCCGCTCCCCGGCCCAGGACGCCAGCCGTTCGAGCTCTGGGTCGCTCGGCTGGAGCTCGCGGCGGTACCGGTGCGCCTGCTCGGCGTGATAGCCGACGAGCTCGTCGGGCTCGTCTCTGGTGTCGAGCCAGGCTCCGTGGCGCTCGTGGAGGTCGGCGCGCCGTTCCTTCGTGATCCCCCCATAGGCCACGTCACGGACAAGGACGTGGTGGAAGCGGAAGGAATCGTCGTGCTCGTGGTCCGCGCGAACCGCATGAATCAGGCTCCGTCTCGCCAGAGTCCGCAGTCGGCGATCGAGGCCGGTGAGCTCGTCCGGGGGCGTCAAGTGCACCGCGGCCCCTCGGGCAAATTCCCGGCCGACAACGGCGCCACGCTCGAGCAGGGCGCGCTCGTCGGGCTCCAGGCGGTCGAGCCGGCTCGCGAGCAGCGCCTCGACCGAGGGCGGGACGGACTCGAGCGCTTCGGGCCCAGCCTCCTCGAGGAAGGCGAGGAGTTGTTCGACGAAGAGGGGATTTCCCTCGGCGAGAGAGGCAATCCGCTGTTGCGTCGCAGCGCCGACCTCTGCGCCCCCGAGCTCACCCACGAGCAGGGCGATCGCAGCCTCCTCGAGAGGCTCGAGCCGTAGCACGTCCGCCTTGGCGCTCAAGCCCGGCCGTTCATCACGTAGCTCAGGCCGCGCGAGGCAGACAAGAAGGAGCGGCGTTTCGACCGGCCATGCAGCGAGGTACTCGACGAGGTCGAGCAGTGTCGGCTCCGCCCAGTGCAGATCTTCGAAGACGACGACCAGCGGACTGCGGCGCGCGAGCCCCTCGAAGAGCTGCCGCACGGCCCAGAAGAGCTCTCCGGTGGGCGCCGTGCCCTCGGTCTGCCCTGTCAACTCGGCGATTCGCTCCGCGACGACGGCTGCGTGCTCGTCGCCTTCGAGCAAACGTTCAATCGTCGCCTGCGGCCGTTCGGGGGCAACGTGCCGCACGATCTCGGCGAGCGGGAGGTACGTCGCTCCCTCGCCGTACGAGACGCAGCGGCCGACGAGCGACGTTGCCTCGTCGCCCAGCGACTGGAGGAACTCCGACGCGAGGCGTGTCTTGCCGATCCCGGCTTCGCCCAGCACGAGGACGATCCGTGCGCGCCGCTCCGCGCACGCGCGCCGAAACGCCTCTGCGAGCGACGCCAGCGGAGCTTCTCTCCCGACGAACGAGGCGCCGCTCGGCGCCCGCGCTGTGCCCTCGCCGACCGCTAACAGGCGGAATGCCCGGTACGGGGCCTGAGGAGCGCCCACGTCGACGGGCTCCACGGGCTCAACCTCCGCCGCGCCGCGCACGAGCCGCTCTGTCGCCTCGCCGATCAGGGTCTCGTTCGGGAGCGCCGCCTGCTGGAGGCGCATTGCGACGTTCACGGCCGCGCCCGTGGCGAACGGCTGCCCGGCTGCGGCGTCACCGGCAAGCACCTCGCCGCTGTTGATGCCGATCCTGACCTGGAGCTCGAGCCCGTGATCGCGCTCGAGGTCAGCGTTCAGGGCAGCGAGTGCCTCGCGCAGGTGGTTCGCAGCTCGGAGGGCGCGAAGGGCGTCGTCCTCGTGCGTGCGCGGAACGCCGAAGACCGCCATCGCCGCGTCACCGATGAACTTCTCGATCGCCCCTTCGTGCCGCTCGACGATCGTGCGCACCGTGTCGAAATAGCGCCGCATGACGCTGCGGAGGACTTCCGGGTCGAGGGTTGCGCCGAGCCTCGAGAAGTCCACGATGTCGGCGAACAGCAACGTCGCCGTCTTCCGCCGTTCCTCGGCGGGAGCCACTTCGGCTTCGCGTGCCGCAGCCGGAAGATCGAGGTCGGAATCGTGACGCAAGATCGACTGTTCGAGGCGTTGCAGGTCGGTCGAGGGCTCGATCCCCAGCTCGTCGACGAGCGTCTCGCGAGCCTGCCGATACGCCTCCAGCGCTTCGGCCTGCCTGCCTGCGCGGTACAGGGCCAGCATGAGCTGGCCCCGCAGTCGCTCCCGCAAGGGGTGCTCTGCCACGAGAGCTTCGAGTTGGGGGACGACCTGCGAGTGGCGACCGAGCTCGAGCTCGGCCTCGATCAGCTGCTCGTGGGCGGCCGTGCGGAGCTCCTCGAGACGAGCGATCTCGACGCTCGCGAACGCTTCGAAGGCGAGATCGGCCAGGGGCGGCCCCCGCCAGAGACCGAGCGCCTCGCGCAGGAGATCTGCGCGCCTCTCGGCATCGCCGCCCTGCGACGCCTGCGCGACGAGCCGCTCGAATCGGCGCAGATCGACCTGCTCCGGCGCAACGTCGAGGACGTAGCCGGGCTGGCGCGTCTGGAGGATGTCGCGCCCGAGCGCCTTCCTCACGTCTGAGATCAGGTTCTGGAGCGAGCCCACTGCTGTCTTGGGCGGTTTTCCGGCCCAGAGCTCGTCGATCAGGCGGTCGGTCGAGACGACTTCGCCGGGATGGAGCAACAGCAAAGCCAGGAGGGCGCGCTGCTTTCGCCGTTTCAGCTCGAGCGGACGCCCCTCCACCAGGACCTCGAACTGACCGAGGACGCGAAACTCGATTAGTTGCATTTGTGCCGTTTTACCACTGACAACCCGCTGCTTCTAGCTCCGGTGTTAGCGGCGCGTGAGAGCCACGTGAGGCCGGCCGCGGAGCATGGCCGCATGAACTCACGAGCAGCAGCGGATCTCGTTACAGAGGCGGAGCGCTACCTCGCTGCAGTCGCGGTCTTCCGGGCCGAGGGGCGTGAGCCCCACTGGCGGCTCGAGGTAAGCGCGCGGCTGCGCCGACGCCGGGCTTCGAACTCGGACCTCCGCGACCTGCTCGATCCCGCTTCAAGGAGGTTGGAATGAGACATATGAAGGGCATCGCATTCAACTCAGGGCGCCGTCTGCCCGTGCTCGCGGCGGCAGCGCTGTTCTTGGTCCTCATGGCTCCCGCGAGGGCGTCGGCGGCGCCGCCGGCGAATGACAACTTCGCCAACGCCGAGACGATCACCGATCGCTACGGCTGGGCCGACGGCGACAACTCCGAGGCCACGAAGGAGCCCGGGGAGCCGAACCACGCCGGGAATCCCGGCGGGGCCTCCGTCTGGTACAGCTGGACGGCCCCCTACACCGGGCGTGCGACTTTCGACACGTGCTACAGCGAGTTCGACACGCTGCTCGCGGTCTACACGGGCGATCAGGTCTCGAACCTGCAACCGGTCGCAGCCGACGACAACGGGTGCGGCGCCCGGAGTCAGCTGAGCTTCATGGCAGCTGCCGGCGTCACGTACCGGATCGCGGTCGACGGCGCTTCCGGCGCGACGGGGTACTTCGAGCTCGACTGGAGCCTTCCGCCCGCGAATGACGACTTTGCGGCGGCGACTGAGCTGACGGGTGACAGCGGCTCGGTGGACGGAAACACGTACTACGGGACGCTGGAGCCCGGAGAGCCCGAGCACGGTCCGGATGGATCCGCATCGGTCTGGTACCGATGGACCGCCCCCACGACGGGCCCGGCGACGTTCGAGTTGTGCGACAGCGACTTCGACACGTTGCTCGCCGTCTACACGGGCGCAAGCGTCGATGGCCTGACGCGCGTCGCGCAGGACGACAACGACTGCCCCGGCGAGTACGCATCGCGCGTCTCGTTCGTGGCGTCCGCTGGGCAGGAGTACCGCATCGCGGTCGACGGGGCGTACGGCGAGCGCGGCGACCTCGTGCTGCGCTGGAACCGGTCGGTCCTGGCGCCCGTGAACCACTCCCGGCCGACAATCCTGGGCCGGGCGATCGACGGCGCCATGCTCAGCGCGACGACCGGCCAGTGGGGCGGAACTCCGCCGCTCACCTTCGGCTACCAGTGGGTCCGCTGCTCGTTCAACAGCTGCCAGTCCATCTCCGGTGCGAACGGGGCGACCTACCTGCTCACGAGCTCCGACGTCTCGTACCGGCTGAACGTGCTCGTGACGGCATCCAACGCCGCGGGCGGCGCGACGGCGGAGTCGGACGAGACG